>NZ_DAMAGB010000031.1:0-74673 GCF_031995485.1 Janthinobacterium sp. | reverse complement strand
GCGCGCCTGCAAGGCGGCCGGCGTGGAAGTTCCGCCCGATTTGCGCGAAGCGCCGCGCATGTACCAGGGCGCCAGCGACGGTTTTCTTGGCGCGCAGGATGACATCGTGCTGGCCTACGAACAGTGGGGCATCGACTACGAAGCGGGCATCGCCGCCATCACGGACGATGTGGCGATGGGGGCGACGGCGGACCAGGCGCACCTGCACATCAAGCTGCTGATGCTGGTTAACGACATCACCCTGCGCAACCTGGCGCAGGCCGAACAGGCCGGCGGTTACGGTTTCCTGCAAGCCAAGCCCGCCATGGCCTGCTCGCCGGTGGCCGTCACGCCGGACGAGCTGGGCGACAGCTGGCGCGGCGGCAAGGTACACCTGCCCCTGCGAAGCAGTCTGAACGGCAAGCTGACGGGCCAGCCGCACGCGGGCGCCGACATGGCCTTCAATTACCCGCAATTGCTGGCGCATCTGTGCCAGACGCGCCACGCCCGCGCCGGCAGCGTGGTCAGCGCGGGTGGCGTCGCCAACAAGGAAGTCAAAAAGGGTTTTTCCAGCATCGCCGAGCGGCGACACCAGGAGATGATCGCCGATGGCGTCGTCAGCACGCCGTATATGCTGTTCGGCGACACGGTGCGCATCGAGGCGCTCGGCGACGATGGCAAATCGATCTTTGGCGCCATCGAACAGAGCGTGAAACAGGCAGAAACCAGGCGCTCAAGATAATTTCAGCCTGGCAAGCCGAAATGCAGGGCATTTGTCCTCCTGTTCCCCGCATGGCAATCCCGGTTGACCAGCAATAATGCTGGCTATCCAGTCCATCATGCGCCAGCCCCGGCAGCAGGACTTCACCGGAGTTGATTGATGTCGGAAGACAGCGACGCAGAAAAGACCGAATCGGCGTCACCGAAGCGCCTCGAGCAGGCGCGTGAGGAAGGCGACGTTCCGCGATCGCGCGAAGTGGCGACGTTCACGGTGCTGATGGCGTCGGGCTGCTGCCTGTGGTTTGCCGGCGACGCCATCGTGCGCCGGCTGACGGCCGTGATGGTATCCGGCCTGACGCTGGACCGGGAACAGATCCTCAATCCGAATGCCATGATTCTGCGCGTCGCCAGCGACGTCACCTCCGTCCTGCTGACCTGCCTGCCGTATGCGGTGGCCATCATGGTGGTGGCGCTGGCGTCGCCGCTGCTGGTCGGCGGCTGGCTGTTCAGCTCCAAGGCATTCACGCCGAATTTCGGCAAGCTCAACCCGATACGCGGCCTGGGCAACATGGTGTCGAAAAACGCGCTGGTCGAGCTGCTCAAGGCGCTGGCCAAGACACTGGTGGTGGGGTTCGTCGCCTGGATGGTGATGCAGCATTACAAGGATGCGGTATTGGGCCTGTCGGTGGAATCGCTGAAGGCCGGCTCGGCCCATCTGATCAGCCTGCTGATCAGCGCCTTTTTGATCATCGTCGGCGCGCTGGGCCTGATCGCGGCCATCGACGGCCCGTACCAGATGTGGCATTACGCCAACAAGATGAAAATGACGCTGCAGGAAGTCAAGCAGGAAGCCAAGGAGTCGGACGGCAATCCGCAGATTAAGCAGAAAATCCGCCAGCTGCAGCACGAGATGTCGCGCCGCCGCATGATGGCCGACGTGCCGACCGCCGACGTGGTGGTGACCAACCCGACCCACTATGCGGTGGCGCTGAAATACGGCGAGAATTCGCGCGGCGCGCCGCAGGTGGTGGCCAAGGGCGCCGACGCAGTGGCGGCCAGGATCCGCGAGCTGGCCGGCGAACACAAGGTCGCGATCCTGGAAGCACCGGCGCTGGCGCGCGCGCTGTACAAGCATACCGAGATCGGCGACGAAATTCCCGAAGCGCTGTATGGCGCCGTGGCCGAAGTGCTGGCCTATGTGTTCCAGCTGCGCAGCTACGGCAATGGCAATGGCCAGCGCCCGGACAAGCCGAAGAAACTGGACGTGCCGCCCGAACTGGATCCGCACGATCCTGCCTCGCAGATCAAGCCCGCGCCAGGCGCGGACAAGAACAATAAAGGAACTACACCATGAACGGCTTGAGAATGCCAGCCTGGCTGAGCGGCATGAACAACAATGCCAGCAAGGGCCTGGCCGCGCCGATCATCATCATCATGCTGCTGGCGATGATGGTGCTGCCGTTGCCGGCGTTTATCCTTGACATCTTTTTCAGCTTCAATATCGCGCTGTCGATCATCGTGCTGCTGACTGCCTTGTATACAGTCAAGCCGCTCGACTTCATGGCCTTCCCGACCATCCTGCTGGTGTCGACCATGCTGCGCCTGTCGCTGAACGTGGCCTCCACGCGCGTGGTGCTGACCGAAGGCCATACGGGCGCGGACGCGGCCGGCAAGGTGATCGAGGCGTTCGGCCACTTCCTGATCGGCGGCAATTACACGGTCGGTATCGTCGTGTTTATCATCCTGACCATCATTAACTTTACCGTCGTTACCAAAGGTGCGGGCCGTATCGCCGAAGTGGGCGCCCGCTTTGCGCTGGACGCCATGCCCGGCAAACAGATGGCGATCGACGCCGACCTGAACGCGGGCCTGATCGTCGAAGACGAAGCGCGCCGCCGCCGCACGGAAGTGGCGCAGGAAGCGGAATTCTACGGCGCGATGGACGGCGCCAGCAAATACGTGCGCGGCGATGCGGTTGCCGGCATCATGGTTACCGTCATCAATATCGTCGGCGGCCTGATGGTCGGCCTGATCCAGCACGACATGGGCTTTGCCGATGCGCTGAAAAACTACACGCTGCTGGCCATCGGCGACGGCCTGGTGGCGCAGATCCCATCGCTGATCATTTCCACGGCGGCCGGTATCGTCGTCTCGCGCGTGGCCAGCGACCAGGACATCGGCACCCAGCTGGTGGGCCAGCTGTTTGCCAAGCCACAAGTGCTGTACATTACCGCCGGCATTATCGGCGGCATGGGCCTGATCCCCGGCATGCCGAACATGGTGTTCCTGCTGCTGGCCGGCGCGCTGGGCGGCTCGGCCTACCTGATTACCAGGACGGCGGCCAAGAAAAAGGCCGATGCCGAGATCCCGGCCGAGGCGCCGCAGGCCACCGTCGCGCCGGAACAGGAAGAAGCCAGCTGGCAGGACATCATGCCGGTCGACACGCTGGGCCTGGAAGTGGGCTACCGCCTGATTCCGCTGGTCGACAAGTCGCAGGGCGGCGAACTGTTGAAACGCATCAAGGGCATCCGCAAGAAGTTTGCCCAGGAAGTGGGCTTCCTGGCGCCGCCCGTGCATATTCGCGACAACCTGGAACTGAAGCCGTCCGCCTACCGCATCACGCTCAAGGGCGTGGAAGTGGGCGTGGGCGAATCGTTCAACGGCCAGTTCCTGGCGATCAATCCCGGCATGGCCAGCGGCAGCCTGCCCGGCGTGTCCACCACCGACCCCGCTTTCGGCCTGCCGGCAACCTGGATCGACGGCGCCCTGCGCGACCAGGCGCAATCGATGGGCTACACGGTGGTCGATGCGGGCACCGTGGTGGCGACCCATTTGAATCACCTGATCACTTCGCATGCATCCGAGTTGCTGGGCCGCGCCGAAGTGCAGTCGCTGCTCGACCACCTGGGCAAGGATGCGCCACGTCTGGTGGAAGACCTGGTGCCGAAGATGCTGTCGCTGTCGACGCTGCAAAAAGTGCTGCAGAACCTGCTGACGGAAGGCGTGCATATCCGCGACATGCGCACGATTATCGAAACCCTGGCCGAGCACACCGTGCATACGCAGGACCCGACCGATCTCACCGCCCTGGTGCGTATCGCGCTGGGCCGCGCCATCGTGCAGCAGCTGTTCCCCGGCGCGGCCGAACTGTCGGTGATGACCCTGGACAACCGCCTGGAACGCCTGCTGATGCAGGCCATGGGCAACGGCGGCGACGGCTCCGGCATCGAGCCGGGCCTGGCCGACACCATCGCCCACCAGGCCGGCCTGGCCGCGCAGCAGCAGGAAGCGATGGGCCTGACGCCGGTGCTGCTGGTGCCGGCCCCGCTGCGCGCTCTGCTGTCGCGTTTCCTGCGCCGCGCGCTGCCACAGCTGAAGGTGCTGTCGCATGCGGAAGTGCCGGAGACCAAGACGATTCGGGTGACCAGTCTGGTTGGCGCGCAATAGCTGGCACCATGAGTACCGGGGTCAGACCCTCACTGCCGCAAACACCGAGGCCTGCCCTGGTGGTCGAAGGGGTCTGACCCCAGCCGTTGCTTTTGGGTTATTTTGCCAATTTCCCCTCGGCAAACTGAAATAAGCCCCATTTCCCGTCCTGTTCCTTCGATCATTTCCTGCGTGCATCGCCAATAATGGACACTGTCCAAGTGATCTGTGTCCCATGTGGGAGGCAGCGCTCACGCAACAGGAGTCGATGATGGTCACACAGTTCAGCCAGGAACACGTCAACCCAGCAACGGGAGGCCGGCCATGAATGTGAAAAAATTTACCGCGCCGACGTCGCGCGATGCGCTGCGCAAGGTCCGCGAAGCGCTCGGTCCGGACGCCGTGATCCTGTCGAATCGCCAGGGCGATGGCGTGGTGGAAATCCTCGCGCTGGCCAATGACGATGCCGCGTCGCTGTCGTCGCCGCCGGTCGCCTCCGAAATGGCGCAGCCGCGTCCCCAGCTGCAGACCCAGTTTGCGGTGCCGCAGCGCCCGTCCGCACCGGCGCCGCGTCCTGCCGCGCCGGCCGCCGAAGGCCTGGACATGGCCCGCATGCAGCAGATGATGACCAGCGCGCTGGCGCACGTGAAAAAGAATGCCTCGGCCGACATGGATGGCATGATGAATGAAATCCGCGCCATGCGCGGCATGATGGAAACCCAGCTGGCGGAAATTTCGTGGAGCGCCACCCAGCAGCGCGAACCGCAAAAAAACGTGGTGCTGCGCGAAATGCTGGCGGCCGGTTTTTCGGCCAGCCTGGCGCGCTACCTGATCGACAAGCTGCCGGCCGGCCTCGACGGCGCGCAAAGCATGCGCTGGATCAAGACCGTGCTGAGCCGCAACCTGAACACCATGGCCAATGAAGACGCGATGCTCGAGCAGGGCGGCGTGTTTGCGCTGGTCGGCCCGACCGGCGTCGGCAAGACCACCAGCACCGCCAAGCTGGCCGCGCGCTGCGTGATGCGCCACGGTCCGGAAAAACTGGCGCTGATCACCACCGACGCCTATCGTATCGGCGCGCATGAGCAACTGCGCATCTACGGCAAGATCCTCGGCGTGATGGTGCATTCGGTCAAGGATGAAGCAGACCTGCGCATCGCCCTGAAAGAACTGAAAAACAAGCATACGGTGCTGATCGACACGGTCGGCGTGAGCCAGCGCGACCAGATGGTGACCGAACAGGTGGCGATGCTGTCGGGCGCCGGCGCGGATGTGAAACGGCTGCTGTGCCTCAATTCGACGGCGACCCAGGAAACGCTGAACGAAGTGGTGCGGGCCTACCAGGGCAGCGGCCTGGCCGGCTGCATCATGACCAAGCTCGATGAAGCGGCCTCGATCGGCAATGTGCTCGACGTGGTGATCCGCCAGAAGCTCAATCTGTTCTATGTCTCGAACGGCCAGCGCGTGCCGGAAGACCTGTACCTGGCCGACCGCGGCTACCTGATCGACCGCGCCTTCAAGCTCAAGCGCGACTCGGCCGCGACCCAGTTTTCCGATACCGAATTGCCGCTGCTGATGGCCCAGGCCGCCGCTCGCAACAATGAAGCGCGCGGGGTGCACCTTGGCTAACTTCGATTTCGACCAGGCCGAAGGCCTGCGCCGCATGCTCGCCGGCGTGCAGCCGCGCGTACTGACGTTCCTGTCGGCCACGCCGCAGGACGACAAGGGCGCCATGCTGGTCAACCTCGGTGCGTCGCTGGCCCACGCCGGCAATGAAGTGCTGCTGCTCGACGCCAGCACCAGCGGCGACGGCGTGGCGGCCCGCCTGGGCCTGGCCCACGGCGCCAGCCTGCTTGACGTGGCGCGCCAGCAGTGCGGCCTGAACCAGGTGATCCACCAGGTGCCGCAAGGTTTCGGCGTGGCCACCCTGGGCGCGCGCAATCACCTGATGGATGGTCCCGGCTACGCCAGCGACGACGAAGCGCGCCGCCTGGCCAAGACGTTTGAAGTCATGGCGCGCCAGGCCGGCATCGTGCTGGTCGATGGCGACATGGATCTGGCGGGGCAGGGCGGCGCATGCTTCCCGGTGCCGATGATGGCCAGCGCCGACATCGTGGTGCAGGTCTCGACCAGCGCCACCTCGATCAAGGCCGCCTATTGCCTGATCAAGCGCCTGAACCAGGAGCTGGGCCGCCGTCCATTCGGCATTCTTGTCACCGGCGCCTCCGAAATCGAGGCAAAAGTGGTGTACGATAATATGGCGCAGGCGGCGAGCCGCTATCTGGCCGTGAAACTGACGTCGATGGGTTCGGTTCCGGCCGATGAATACCTGCACCGCGCGGCGCGTCTGGGCCGCAGCGTGATCGATGCGTTCCCGATGGCGGGTGCGTCGGTGGCGTTTCGCGGACTGGCCGAACGGATGGCCCGTTCGGCGGCGCCGGTACTCGGTTCGAGCTTGTGCCAGACAGGGAGCATGCAGCATCTGAGCGCCTGAAGATCGGGCTGGCAAAGCACGGGTTGATGAACCATCAGCAGCACCCTCATAAAATAAAATAACAAGTAGCCTATGTACACGGTCAAAGGGAAATCGAACAAGGATCATTTGCTGACGGAACATATTCCGCTGGTAAAGCGTCTGGCGCATCACATGAAGGCAAAACTGCCGCCTTCAGTCGAGGTCGACGACCTGATCCAGGCCGGCATGATCGGCTTGCTCGACGCGATTACCCGCTATGAAGAGACGCATGGCGCGCAGTTCGAAACGTATGCCGTGCTGCGCATCCGCGGCGCGATGCTGGACGAACTGCGCACCAGCGACTGGCTGCCGCGCAGCATGCGCCAGAACATGCGCAAGATCGAAGAAGCGATGAGCACGCTGCAGCAGCGGCTCGGCCATCCGCCGACCGAATCGGAAGTGGCCAAGCTGCTCAAGGTGTCGCTGACCGACTACCAGGAAATGCTGGGCGAGGGCGGCGGCCACCAGCTGGTGTACTATGAAGACTTCCATGATCCCGATGGCAATGACAGCTTCCTCGACCGCCATTGCGTGGATGAGGACAGCGACCCCTTGCGTTCGCTGCTCGATACCGATTTCCGCCAGTCCGTGATCGACGCGATCGACGCGCTGCCGCCACGCGAGAAAATGCTGATGGGCTTGTATTACGAGGAAGAGCTGAACCTGAAAGAGATCGGCGCCGTGATGGGCGTGTCGGAGTCGCGCGTGTCGCAGCTCCATACCCAGGCCGTCGCGCGCCTGCGCGCAAACTTGAGGGAGCAGGCGTGGACTGGTCCAGCGTAATCGGGCTGGCGCTGGCGCTGGCGGGCCTGCTGGTCGGCCAGGCACTCGAAGGCGGCAAGATGGCCTCGCTGCTGCAGCCGGCCGCCTTTGCCATCGTGGTGATCGGCACTTTCGGCGCGGTGCTGCTGCAGACGCGGCTGCGCACCTTCGTGCGCGGACTTGAAATGCTGCGCTGGGTCTTTTTGCCGCCAGCGGACACACGTGCCGAGCTGGGACGCGACATCAGCCAGTGGAGCCTGACGGCGCGCCGCGACGGCACGCTGGCGCTGGAACGCCTGATGGAAAACACGCCCGACCATTTCAATGCCAAGGGCCTGCGCATGATCGTCGACGGCATCGCGCCCGACAAGCTGCGCCAGCTGCTCGACGTGGAAATCACCGCCTATGAACTGGCCGAACGCCAGGCCGTGAAAATCTGGGAATCGGCGGCCGGCTATTCGCCCACCATCGGCATCCTCGGCGCCGTGCTGGGCCTGATCCACGTGATGGAAAACCTGACCGATCCGAGCAAACTCGGTGGCGGCATCGCGGTGGCGTTTGTCTCCACCATCTATGGCGTCGGCCTGGCCAACCTGCTGTTCTTGCCGGTGGCCAACAAACTGAAGGCCATCGTTTCGCGCCGCGTGGTGCAATATGAAATCACGGCCGCCGTGTTCTACGATATCGCCACCGGCGACCATACGCGCATCATCGAAGAGCGCGTATCGAGCCTGCTGCACGAGCACTGACCATGATGCGGCGCGCACGCAGGAAGTATGACGAAGAGCCGGACAACCAGGACCGCTGGCTGATTTCCTACGCCGACTTCATCACGCTGCTGTTTGCTTTTTTTGTGGTCATGTACGCGATTTCGCAAGTGAACGAAGGCAAGTACCGCGTGTTTTCCGACGCCATCGGCACTGCCTTCAGCCTGGACAAGGGCGCGCCGCCGATCCAGATGGAAGCGCCGCAGGCGATTCCCTTGCCGAACCCGGCCGTCAAACGCCGCACCGAAGCCATCCGCCGCGAACGCGAACACATGACGCGCCTGGCGCAGGACCTGACCTCGACCCTGGCGCCGCTGGTCAAGGAAGGCAAGGTGCGCGTGACACAGACCAGCCGCGGCGTCAGCGTCGAAATCAATGCCAGCGTGCTGTTCGATCCGGGCGCCGCCGGCCTGACGGAAGAATCGGACCAGGCGCTGCGCGCGGTGGCCGTGCTGCTGCGCGGCGACGCGCACAATGTGCAGGTCGAAGGCCATACCGATATCCAGCCGATCAGCAACTCGACCTTTGCCTCGAACTGGGAGCTGTCGTCGGCACGCGCCAGCGCCGTGGTGCGCCTGTTTATCGCCAGCGGCGTAGAAGCCTCACGGCTGACGGCGGTCGGCCACGCCGACAATATTCCGGTCGCGCCGAACGACACGCCGGAAGGCCGCGCGCGCAACCGCCGGGTGGCGGTAACGATTTTGTCGGGCATTCCCGATACGGTGACGGAAGTGCCGACCGGGGTGGTAAACTAGCCCGCGGTCAGACCCGCCGGGTCTGCCTCCAGCCTTTTTGCTGCCAATGGTGAAAACAGATAGCGCCACCACCATTTGAACAGCCGGGGTCAGCCCCCCCCGACACCGCCAACGCAAAGGTCATTGCTGGCGGGCGAGGGGGGCTGACCCCGGTACTTTTTCCGCATGCCATTAATATGAAAAACACCTCCTTGGGCGGCCTCTTCTATTCCACCGAAACGGGCCGCATGTGCCCCGCGTGCCGCCAGCCACTGGCACAGTGCACCTGCAAGGCCGCAGCCAGGTCGGCCCCCGCAGGCGATGGCGCCGTGCGCGTGTCGCGCCAGACCAAGGGCCGGGGTGGCAAGAGCGTCACCGTGGTCAAGGGGCTGCCGCTGGACGCCATCGCGCTGGCGCTGCTGGGCAAGCAGCTGCGCACCCAGTGCGGCTCGGGCGGCACCGTCAAGGATGGCGTGATCGAAGTGCAGGGCGACCATGTGGCGGCCATCATGGCGGCGCTCGTCAAGCTGGGACACAAGCCGAAACAGGCTGGCGGCTAAGCCACGGCCGATGCGCACCCGCCACGTCCTGATTACGGGTGCCGCGCTGGCGGCGCTGGCCTGGGCCTGCTGGCCGGCGCCCGAGGCAGCAATACCGGCAGCGCTGACGCCATCGCCGGCAGGGCGCAGCCTGTCTTCCTATTTCGCCATCGACGCCCTGCCGGCGCCACTGCCGGCAAGCGCCGCGCCCACCCTGGCGCGGCAGCTGGAACAGCTGGCGGCCAGCGGCAGCGCCGACGATGCCTATGCCGCCTACAACCTGCTCGACGACTGCCTCGTGTTCCAGCGCGAAGGGCGCCTGCCGGCGCTGGAATTCGAGCGCGGCAGCGAAATGACGGCCGAGGAAAAGCAGGCTGAAAATCAGTTGTGCGCTGATCTTACCGAGCGCCAGAAAAGCGCGCGCCTCGACTACCTGGCCGCCGCCGCCAAGGGCGGGGTGCCGGGCGCGGCCACCCGTTTCATGCAGGAGGGTCCGTTCGGTGACCGCAGCGCCCTGCGCAGCCGCCCCGACGATCCGCTGGTGCTGGCATGGAAACAGCAGGCGATCGCGCAGCTGACGGCGCAGGCCGACCAGGCCGAACTGACCAGCGTCAGCACGCTGATGATGGCCTACCTGGCCGACGGCGATGTCGTCAAAAAAGATGCGCCACAGGCCTATGGCTACCTGCTGGCCCTGCGCATGGCCTATGACGACATGCTCGCTCCCGGCGCCACCAACCCGTACCAGGACAGCTACTGGCACTGGCTGCGCGATGAACTGACACCCGAGCAGCAGGCGGCCGCCACGCGCAAGGCCGAGACCATTGCCGCCAGGTTTCGCCAGCAGACCGGGCGACCGGCCCATGGCTGAGGCAAGTTCGCGGCATGCGCAAGCGCGCCGGCCCGGCTGCCGTGGTGTGGCGCGCAGCGATTACGCTGGCGTAGCCGGCTTGAAACGCATCATTTGCCAGCGCCTGCTACCGTGCGTGGCGCCGCTGGCGCGCCGCCAGGCGGCAAAGCCGAGCAAGCCCAGTCCCGCCAGCAGCATCACATAGGTTTGCGGTTCGGGCACGGCCAGGGTCAGCGCAATATCGAGCGAGGAATCGCGCACGCCGTTGCCGGTGGCGACCAAGGTATACGTGCCCGGGCCCAGCAGGCCGCCGAAGGTGGAGTGCGCAAAGCCGCCCAGCACCCCGGCAAAGCTGTCCGATTGCAGCAGTCTGTTTGATGAGTCGAACAGGTCGATGTTGACGCCCACCAGCCGTGGGCCGAAGTCGGTGGCCGTGTTGACCAGCCAGGCGGCATTGCCGGCAAACGTCTCTACGCCGTTGCCGACGGTAAACGTGGTGGTCTGCGACAGCGCGCCGCGCTCGGTGGTGAAGGTGTCGATAAACAGCGTGTCTTGCGCCAGCAGTGGCGTGGTGACGGTGGTATTGGCGACAAGATTGCCGTAATACACAGACTGGGTCCCGGCGTGGGCAACCGGTGCCAGCAGGCTGCAGCCAAGCAGCAGCGCCGCGCTGGCATGCGGGAAGTGAATGACGTTCATGGATGCTCCTGTGCTGTTTGCAATTGATCGGCTTGCATCGGCGCGCGGCGCCGGATGCGGGGCGAGGCAGCAGCGTCAGCGGAAAGGAGTATCTTTGTCAGCGGGGCAAGGTCTGCCTGCTCGTGCTGCAGCATGTGCCAGATACCAGCATAGGTGCAAGCGGCAACGCGCCTTTGCGCGCGCGCAAACAAGCCGCCCCTGAACGGGGCGCAACTGCGCGATCGGCAAATCAGCCGATCACGACGCGGCGGTTGGCCGTATTGGTGGTGGTCTGGCCGCTGGGGCCGTAGAAATTGCCGCTCTGGGCAGGGGGGCGCATGGCGTTCAGTGCGCCCTGGGTGTGCAGCAGGTGTTTGTTGACCAGGAGGCTGTTCAGGCGATTCTGTTCCTTGGCCGCGCGCGTGGTGTCGAGCAGGTCGGCCCACAGTGGCGCCGCATCCGTCTCGCCGGCAATTGCCAGCCAGCCGTCCATGCCTTCTTCGGCTGCCACAAAACCGGCTGCGGCCAGCGCCTGATGGCGCTGCTGCGCCAGCTGGCTCAATTGTCCGATCAATGCTGTCTTGCGTACCGTGATGTCCGACAATGCATCGATGTCGGCTGCAACCAGATGCAGCTGTTCCTGTTTCATCAATGCCAGCAACGAAGTCATGAGCGCTTGCTCATCGCGCAGGCTGGAAAACGGAGTCACGGATTGCATGAGAGAACCTATCTATTTCGTGAGTGCAGCAGGTCCTTGACCGTGTCGAGGAGACCGTCCGCCACTTTTTCAGAATTGACCTGGAACTGGCCGTCAGCAATCGCGAGTTTGATGCGTTCGACTTTCTTGGTGTCGAACACGCCATTGCTGCTGGTCGTTGCACTGGTCGCCAACGCCTGTCCTTGCGGGGACAGGCGCACACTGTCCGACGATGCCGGAGTTGCTTGCGCCTTCTCGGCATTGCGGGCGCCGGACGTGGCCGCCGGCGTGACCGGCAGGCCGGGATTGCTTTTGATGTTATCGGTAATTTTCACAACGTGATCCTCGTCTGGTCGAAGTCAAAAAACTCCGGGATATGAGTCTTTATCGGCCACTAATCCTGAAACTTTAGTGTGCCAGACGACTATATCGCTGTCCATACAAGTTTTATGCCTGCCCGCAACAGGCGCCTAGAATGCCACCTCCACCAGGCCGCCCGTGCGCGCCACGCCGCTGATCTGCTGTCCGCCCTGGGTGCGCACCTGTACCACCTGGCCTTCGCCGGCATTGCCGATCGCGCGGCCTTCTGATGCTACCTGGAAACCATTGCCGCTTGACACTACTCGCACCAGCTGGCCCTGCTTGACGACCGGTGGCCGGCGCAGCGTATCGGTGCGCATCGGTGTGCCGGCCGGCAGCGACATATTGGTGCTGGCGCCCACCACCTGCTCCATATTGGTGGCGATACCGGCCGGCAAGGCCGCCAGGTCGCCCTGCATCGTCACCAGCTGGCTGGCAGCGATGGTCTGGCCTTGCGCCAGTGGCACGGCGCTGGCGATATAGTCGCCCACTACAGCCACGTTCGCTTGTAGATAGATGGTCCAGCTGGCCGGCGCGGTGCAGCGCACGCCGACCGTGCTCTTGCCCCAGGCGCGGCTGCCTGGCGCCATGAAGGCCTGTGGTGCCGGGCAAGCGGCCAGGTTCAGGCGCGGATCGACGGCGCCGACCGTGACGGTGACTTGTCCCGGCAGGCCATTGCTCTGCACTTGCAGGAACTGCTGCACCGTCTGGCGCAGCGCTTCCGGCGACTGGCGTCCCGCTGTTTGCGCCTGCGCCAGTGGCGCCAGAGCAACAAACTGCGCCGCGAGCAGCCACAGGGAGAGGGAAGAAATTTTCATGATGATAGGCCTCTGGAATACTGCCATGATAGTCGCGCCGGGCGCCCTTGAAGCGATGATTAAGGGGCGAAAGTACGGTCTGCTCGGGCGATGGCATTGCTGCCGAGAACCGTACTATCTTTCCTGTCATCATATATATCGCCATCCTTCCGCCATGCAGGCGCCAGTGGCGGACTTTTCCGGAGCCTGACATGATAGGAAAACTCGACGATTACCTGCGCTTCCACGAAACGGCGCTGAGCTTGCGTTCGACTCGCCAGGAACTGCTCGCCTCGAATATCGCCAACGCCGATACGCCGAACTACAAGGCGCGCGATGTCGATTTCGCCAGTGCCCTGAAAGGCGTGCTGGCGCGCAGCGAGGGCGCCGCACCGGCCTTGACGGGCACGGCGCCGCAGCATCTGCCGGGCAAGGGCGTGGCGGCCACCACCGGCGCCGGTGCGAAGGTCGAAACCCTGCCCGATGGCACGCCGCTGCTGTACCGCGCGCCGGCCCAGGGCGCCGTCGACGGCAATACGGTCGACATGGATCTCGAGCGCAATGCCTTTGCCGACAATGCGATCCGCTACGAGGCGAGCATCACGCTGCTCAATTCGCAGATCAAGGGCATGCTGACGGCCATCCAGGGAGGACAATAATCATGTCGCTGTTTAATATTTTCAATGTTTCCGGTTCAGCAATGAGCGCCCAGGCGCAGCGCCTGAACACGGTGGCCAGCAACCTGGCCAATGCCGACAGCGCCACCAGCGCCAGCGGCGAAGCCTACCGCGCCAAGCAGGTGGTGTTCGAAGCGGTGCCGCTGGCCAATGGCGGCACGGCCGTCAAGGTGCAGAAGGTGATCGAAGACCCGTCGCCGATGAAACTGGTCTACGACCCGAAGAATCCGCTGGCCGACGAGAAGGGCTATGTCACCATGCCCAACGTCAATACTGTCGATGAAATGGTCAATATGCTGTCCGCTTCCCGTTCCTACCAGACGAACGTGGAAACCATGAATGCGGCCAAGTCGCTGCTCCTGAAAACACTCACGCTCGGCCAGTAAGGCCGCACTCATTATGGCAACTATCGATACCAGCACCCCCGCCGTCACCACCGATTTGATGGCGACGATGAATCCGAAGAAAAGCACGGCCGCCGCCGGCAGCGTGGAAGAAGACACCAACAAGTTCCTGACCCTGCTGGTCACGCAGCTGCAGAACCAGGATCCGATGAATCCGCTCGACAATGCGCAGCTGACCAGCCAGCTGGCGCAGCTGTCGACGGTCACCGGCGTCAACAAGCTCAATTCGACGCTGGAAACGCTGAAGACCAGCTACCAGCAGGCCGAATCGATGCAGGCAGCCAATATCATCGGCCACGGCGTGCTGACCGCCGGCAAGGGCATTACGCTCAGCAAGAGCGCCGCGCTGCTGGGCGTGGACCTGGCCACGGCGGCCGACAGCGTCAAGGTCGTCATCTACGACACGGCCGGCAAGGAAGTCCATTCGATTGACCTGGGCGCGCAGGAAGCGGGTACCCTGCCGCTGGGCTGGAATGGCGAGACCGGTGAAAAGGATGCGGCCGGCAAGGCCATCGTGCTGGCCGACGGCAGCTACACCTTTGAAGTGGTGGCCACGCGCGGCGGCGAAAAACTTAAGGATGCGGTCGGGCTGACCTTCGGTTCGGTGGCCAGCGTATCGACCGGCACGGCTGGCGTGAAGTTGAATGTACCCGGCGTGGGCAGCATCACCATGGCCGACGTGAAGCAGATTCTGTAAGTGTTGCAAAACTCCCTTGCAGCCTGAAACCCGCTGCTCCCTGATTACTAACGAAAAAATTCCTTACCAGGAGCAAATATGTCTTTCCAACAAGGCCTGAGCGGCTTGAACGGCGCCGCCAAATCGCTGGACGTCATCGGCAATAATATCGCCAACTCGGGCACCGTCGGTTTCAAGCAGTCGCAGGCGCAGTTTGCCGACATTTACGCCAGTTCGCTGTACGGCGTGTCCGGCAACCAGGCCGGCATCGGCGTGGCGGTCTCGCAAGTGGCGCAGTCGTTTACCCAGGGTAACCTGGAGACCTCGTCCAATCCGCTCGATATCGCCATCAACGGCGGCGGCTTTTTCCGTACCAATGCGGCCGGCACCATCCAGTATTCGCGCAATGGCCAGTTCCAGGTCGACAAGAACGGCTTCATCATCAATGCCCAGAACGCCCAGCTGACCGGCTATCCGGTCGATGCCAACGGCAAAGTGCTGGCCGGCGCGCCCGTGGCGCTGCAGATCGATCCGGGCGACATGAACCCGCAGGCCACCACCAAGGTCGACACCCAGGTCAACCTGAATTCCAACTCGGAAATGCCGACCACGGTGCCGTTCAGCATGACGGACCCGACTTCGTACAACAAGCAGATTCCCGTGGCGGTCTATGACTCGCTGGGCAATGCGCACACCATGTCGATGTTCTATGTGAAAACCGGTACCAATACCTGGGACGTGTATACAGCGTCCGATGACTTGGAAGTGACCAGCGCCAAGGCCGCCTCCGCGCTGCAGACCGACCCGGCCGCGCTGGCTGCGCGTACCGCCTACCAGGCTGCCGTGACGGCCGTGCCGCAAGTGACGGCCAACGTCGCCGCCGCCGCCATTGCCTATGCGAACGCGGCCGGCGCCGCCGTCAGCACGGCCGCCGGCGCCGCTGGCGCGAATGCAGCGCAACTGGGGGCGATTTCCGCTACCTACGGCAGCGCCGTGGCCAACGGCGTCAATGCGGGCCGCACGCCGGACCAGATCGATGCGGCCATCGCTGCTGCGACCGTGGTGCCAGCCGTCAAGACCGGCTCGCTGATCTTCAACAGCGTCGGCAGCCTGGACAAGGGCGCCATGCTGGCGCTCAATCCGCCGCAAACCTTGCCGGTCGACGTCACCCTGCCGATCATTCCGGCCACCGGCGCCAATGGCACCCTGGCGATCAAGGTCGATTTCAGCAATTCGACCCAGCTTGGCATTGCCACCAGCGAAAAGAAAACCGTGGCCGATGGCTACGCGGCTGGCCAGCTGAGCCGTTTCGTGGTGGGTGCCGACGGCATCATCCAGGGCCAGTACAGCAACGGCAAGACGCGCGACCTGGGTCAGATCATCCTGACCTCGTTCACCAATCCGAACGGCTTGCAGCCACTCGGTAACAATGCCTGGGCGGAAACCTCGACTTCGGGTGGCCCCATCATCGGCGAACCGGGCACCGGCACGGCCGGCAACCTGCGCGCGTCGGCGGTGGAAGTGTCGAACGTCGACCTGACGGCCGAACTGGTCAACATGATCACTGCCCAGCGCGCCTATCAGGCCAATGCGCAGACCATCAAGACGCAGGATTCGATTCTGCAAACCTTGGTCAACCTGCGTTAATTACCCGTTAAATGCCGGGGTCAGACCCGAAGGGTCCGACCCCACCGGAGAGAAAAATGGACCGTCTTATCTATACCGCCAGCTCTGGCGCCAAGCACATCATGGAGAAGCAGGCGACCACGGCCAACAACCTGGCGAACGCGACCAGCACGGGTTTTCGCGCCCAGCTCGATTCGTTCCGCGCGGTGCCGGTGGTGGCCGATGGCATGATGCCGACGCGCACCTTTGTCGTCGATTCGACGGTCGGCTCCGATTTCACGCAGGGCCCGATGCAGCACACGGGCCGCGCGCTCGACGTGGCGGTGGAAAACAGCGGCTGGATCGCGGTGCAGTCGGCCGACGGTTCGGAAGCGTATACCCGCAACGGCGCCTTGAAACTGAACGAAAACGGCATGCTGCAAACCCAGTCCGGCCTGATGGTGCAGGGCGATACGGGGCCGCTGGCCGTGCCGCCGGGCGTGACGGTGTCGATCGCCAGCGATGGCACGGTCGGCACCATTTCGACCGATGTGCCGCCCGGGCCGTCGACGGTGCTGGGCCGCATCAAGCTGGTCAACCCGCCCGAGCAGCTGCTGGTGCGCGGCGACGACGGCCTGTTTCGCGTCAAGGATGGCAGCGTGGCGCCGGCCGACCAGACGGTGAAACTGACCACCGGCGCGCTGGAAGGCAGCAATGTCAGCCCGGTCGACTCGATGGTGACCATGATTGCGCTGGCGCGCCAGTTTGAAACGCAAATGAGCCTGCTCAAGAATGCCGAGAATAACGCCGCGAAAGCCACCCAGATCCTCGCTTTGAATTGATAAGGCGGCCCGCATAATGGTCACATAGAAATTGTTCACAGGGCCTGCGCGCGCTGTTATTGGAGAAAAATCATGATTCGTTCCCTTTGGATTGCCAAGACCGGCCTGGAAGCGCAGCAGACGCAGATGGACGTGATCGCCAATAACCTGGCCAACGTCAGCACCACCGGCTTCAAGAAGTCGCGGGCCGTGTTCGAAGACTTGTTGTATCAAAACGTGCGCCAGCCTGGCGCGCAGTCGTCGCAGCAGACCCAGCTGCCGTCGGGCCTGCAGATCGGCACCGGCGTGCGCACCGTGGCTACCGAGCGCATCCATACCCAGGGCAATCCGCAGGCGTCGGGCAATTCGCGCGACGTGATGATCAACGGCACCGGCTTTTTCCAGGTGCTGCTGCCCGATGGCGCCACCGCCTACACGCGTGACGGCTCGTTCCAGACCGACGCCAACGGCCAGCTGGTGACGTCCGAAGGTTTCGTGATCCAGCCCGCCATTACCGTGCCGACCAATGCGCTGAGCCTGACCGTGGCGCGCGACGGCACCGTCTCGGTCACCTTGCCCGACACGACGGCGCCTTCGCAGATCGGCGCGCTGCAGCTGACCACCTTCGTCAATCCGGCCGGCCTGGAATCGAAAGGCGAAAACCTGTACATGGAAACGGGCGCCTCGGGCGTGGCGCAGACCAATACCCCGGGCACCAACGGCGCCGGTATCTTGCTGCAAGGCTATATCGAAACCTCGAACGTCAACGTGGCCGAAGAAATGGTCAACATGATCCAGACCCAGCGCGCCTACGAGATCAACAGCAAGGCGATCACCACGTCCGATCAGATGCTGCAGAAACTGTCCCAGCTTTAATACTTTTTGTTGTCATGCCATCCGCCTCCGGATGGCATCGGAGGCTCCTCATGCGTTATCCCGTTCTTGCCATTCTTGCTGCAGCCGTCCTGTCCGGCTGCGCGGTTACTCCCACCTCGATCGTGCCTTACCCGACCACCACGCGCGCGCCGATGCCGGAACCGGTGGTGGCCACCAATGGCGCCATCTACCAGCCGTCGACCTACCGTCCGGCCTTCGAAGACCGCCGCGCGCGCCATGTGGGCGACACCCTGACGATCGCCATTACCGAGCGCACCAATGCCGTCAAGGCTGGCGCCAGTTCGGGCAACAAATCGAACAGCGCCAGTTTCGGCACGCCGGGCCTGCTGCAGGGCCGCTTCGGCGGCTCGGTGGCGGTGGAAGGCAAGCTCAGCAACTCCGCTGGCGACAACCAGTCGGCCAGCAACACCTTTTCCGGCACGATCGGCGTGACGGTAATCGAGGAACTGCCGAACGGCAACCTGATCGTGGCCGGCGAGAAACAGATTGCCATGAACAAGGGCACCGAATTCATCCGCTTCTCTGGCATGGTCAATCCGGACACGATCGGCATCGGCAATGTGGTGCCGTCGACCCAGGTGGCCGACGCGCGCGTCGAATACCGCACCAACAGCCAGATCGACCGCGCCGAAATGGCCTCGATGGCCTCGCGCTTCTTCCTCAGCCTGTTGCCGTTCTGATCATGGCGACCGTGACTTTTCCCTGCCTGCTGGCCGCCTGCGCACTGGCGGCATCGATGATCGCGCCGCTGGCCCAGGCCGAGCGCCTGAAAGACCTGGCCAGCATTGCCGGCGTGCGCCAGAATCAGCTGATGGGCTACGGCCTGGTAGTGGGCCTGGACGGCAGCGGCGACCAGACCACGCAGACGCCGTTTACCATCCAGAGCGTGGCCGCCATGCTGCAGCAGCAGGGCATCAACCTGCCGCAAGGCTCCAGCCTGCAACTGAAAAACGTCGCCGCCGTGATGGTGACGACGTCCCTGCCGGCGTTTGCCCAGCCGGGCCAGATGCTCGACGTGACGGTGTCGTCGATGGGTAACGCGAAAAGCCTGCGCGGCGGCACCTTGCTGATGACGCCGCTGAAGGGCGCCGATGGCCAGGTGTATGGCATGGCGCAGGGCAATGTGCTGGTCGGCGGCGTGGGCGCGCAGGCGGCCGGCAGCTCCGTCACCGTCAACCATCTGAGCGTGGGCCGCATTTCGGGCGGCGCCACGGTCGAGCGCAGCGTCGCCAGCGCGGTGGGCGCCAACGACATCATCCGCCTGGAACTGAACGCCACCGATTTTGCCACCGCCAGTCGGGTGGTCGACGCCGTCAACAGCCGCTACGGCCCCGGCACGGCCGCCGCGCTCGACGGACGCGTGATCCAGGTGCGCACGCCCGCCGGCAGCGACCAGCGCGTGGCCTTTTTGGGCCAGCTGGAAAGCATCGAAGTCAATCCGGCGCGCCTGGCCGCGAAAGTCATCATGAATGCGCGCACCGGTTCGGTGGTGATGAACCAGTCGGTGACGCTGGAAACCTGTGCGATTTCGCACGGCAACCTGTCGGTGACCATCAATACCGAGCCGCAAGTGAGCCAGCCGCCGCCATTGTCGGGCGGCACCACGGTGGTGACGCAGACGGCGCAGATCGATATCAAGAAGGAACCAGGCAAGGTGATGCTGGTCAAGGGCGGCGCCGCGCTGTCCGACGTGGTGAAAGCCCTTAACGCCATCGGCGCCTCGCCGCAGGACCTGCTGGCCATCCTGCAGGCCATGAAGGCGGCGGGTTCCCTGCGCGCCGAACTTGAAATCATTTGATCGAGGGGCATGCCATGATCAGCCAGACCGACCTCAGCAATACCGCCGCCTACGACGTCAAGGGCATGGATGGCTTGCGCCAGTCCGCCAGGGCGAAGGATCCCGCCGCGCTGAAAGAGGCGGCTACGCAGTTTGAAGCCATGTTCATCAACATGATGATGAAAAGCATGCGCGACGCGTCGCCGCAGGACGGCATCATGGATAGCCAGCAAAGCAAGATGTACACCTCGATGCTGGACCAGCAGACCAGCCAGAACCTGGCCAAGCGCGGCACCGGACTGGCCGATGTACTGCTGCGGCAACTGTCCTCGACCCTGAGCCCGGCCGTCGATGGCGAAGCGGAAGCGGCAGCCTCGCCCCGTTCGTCGAGCATGGCGGCGGCGCTGGCCGCGTTCCGCCAGCAGCAGGGCGCGGCCACCGACGGCGCCGCCGCCGCCACCGGGACCGGGGCCGGCAAGACGCTGAGCGACAAGGCCAATTCGACCCAGGCGCCGCACGTGCGCGCGTTCCAGGAAAAGCTGGGCGTGCATGCGGAAGAAGCCAGCCGGAGCACCGGCATTCCGGCCAAGTTCATGCTGGGCCAGGCGGCGCTGGAAACGGGCTGGGGCAAGCGCGAAATCATCGGCCGCGACGGCAGCAGCAGCCACAACCTGTTCGGCATCAAGGCCAGCAGCGACTGGAAGGGCAAGGTCACGGAAGCGGTCACCACCGAATACGTGAATGGCAAGGCGCAGCGCAAGGTCGAGAAATTCCGCGCCTACGACAGCTATGCCGACAGTTTCAAGGATTATGCGCAATTAATCACTGGCAATAAACGCTATGAAAAAGTGCTGGCCAATGCCGGCGACGCCAGCGCGTTTGCGCAGGGACTGCAAAAAGCGGGCTATGCCACCGACCCGAACTATGCTGCCAAACTGACAAAAATCATCAAGGGTTCGCTGGTCGGATAGGGCCTGCGGCGGCCGGCGCCGAACGCCGGCTTCAAGTTTTCCGCGCCGCTGCCGTAAACAATCATGACAGGAACCTAAAAAGACACCATGACCTCGAATCTACTCAGCATCGGTAAAAGTGGCTTGCTCGCAGCGCAGGTGGGCCTGTCGACGACCGGCCATAACATCACCAACGTGAACGTGGCCGGCTACAACCGCCAGACCGTCGAGCAGCAGACGGCGAACGCCAACTTCGCCGGCTATGGCTATGTCGGCACGGGCACGGAAGTGTCGCAGATCAAGCGCCAGTACGACAGTTTCATGTCGACCCAGGTCAATGCGGCGCAAAGCACCACCAGTTCGCTCAACGCCTATTACACGCAGATCAGCCAGATCGACAACCTGCTGGCCGACTCCACGGCCGGCCTGTCGCCGTCGCTGCAGGATTTTTTCAAGGGCGTGCAGGATTTCAGTTCCAACCCGTCGTCGGTCTCCTCGCGCCAGGCCCTGCTGTCGAGCGCCAGTTCGCTGACGGCGCGCTTCCAGAGCCTGAGCGGGCGGCTGTCGGAAATCGGTTCCGGCGTCGATTCGCAGATCACCTCGAACGTGGCGGTGATCAATACTTACGCCAAGCAGATTGCCGAACTGAATACGTCGATTTCGCAGCTGACGGTCGATCCGCAGACCCAGCCGAACGACCTGCTGGACCAGCGCGACCAGCTGGTCAATGAACTCAACAAATATATCAAGACCACGGCCCAGCCGGGGTCGAACAACACGCTTACCCTGTCGATCGGCTCGGGCCAGCCGCTGGTCGTGGCCAACCGCAGTTTCGAGCTGGCCGACACGCCTTCGCTGACCGACCCGAACCGGGTCGAAGTAGGCTATGTGACGGGCGCCAACGTGACGATCTTGCCGGAAAACGCGCTGACGGGCGGCTCGCTGGGCGGCCTGCTGGAGTTTCGCAGCGGTACCCTGGACCGGGTGCAGAATTCGCTGGGCAAGGTGGCCGCGGCGATGGCGACCACCTTCAACGACCAGCACAAGCTGGGCCAGGACCTGAACGGCGACATGGGCGGCGATTTTTTCAAGATCCCCGATCCGGTCATCGGCGGCAGCCGCCTGAACAGTGCGTCGAACACCACCGTGCTGTCGGCCAAGATCAGCGACCCCACCGCATTGACGGCCAGCGATTACAGCCTGAAATATGATGGCAACAACTATGTCGTGACGCGCCAGAGCGACGGCGCGCGCACCGTCATCAATCCGTATCCGCAAACCACGCCGCAGACCATCGACGGCGTCGATTTCTCGATCTCGGGCACGGCCGCCGAAGGCGACAACTACGTCATCAAGCCGACCGCCAACGTGGCCGCCGGCCTGGGCGTGCTGATTACCGACCGCAACAAGCTGGCGGCCGCCGCGCCGATCACCACCGGGGCGCCGGTCAGCAATACCGGCAGCGGCAAGCTGAGCGCCGGCACGGTCGACAAGACCTACCTGGAGGCGGGCAATGCCTTGACGGCGCCCGTCACGCTGACGTATGACAAGGCAGCCAATGCACTCAGTGGCTTTCCTGCCGGCAAGGCCGTCACCGTCAAGGGTCTCGACGGCAACAGCACCACGTACCCTGCCGGCACCGCCAGTATTCCCTACAAGGAAGGCGATAACTTCAGCTTTGGCGGCGTCAGCGTGTCCATGACGGGCGTGCCGGCCAATGGCGACACCTACACCATCGCGCCGAACACGGGCGGGGTGGGCGACAACCGCAATGCGGCGGCGCTGGCGGCCTTGCAGACCACCAATATCCTCGACGGCGGCAAGGCCACGTTCCAGGGCTCGTATGCGGAAACCGTCAGTTTCGTCGGCAACAAGACGCGCGAAGTGCAGGTCAGCGGGCTGGCCAGCCAGGCCCTGCTCGAACAGACCACCAGCCAGCAGCAGGCCGTGTCGGGCGTCAACCTCGATGAAGAGGCGGCCAACCTGCTGCGCTACCAGCAGGCTTACCAGGCGTGCGGCAAGGTCATGCAGATTGCCAGTACCCTGTTCGACGTGGTCATCGGCCTCGGACGCTAATCATTATTTTGCAGCGGCATCGCCGCCGCCATCAGGAGCAGCATCATGCGCATCAGCACACGAATGATCTACGAGCAGGGCAGCACCCAGCTGAACAATTTGCAGAGCGCCTTGAACCGCACGCAGATGCAGCTGTCGACCAACCGCCGCAACCTGACGCCGGCCGACGATCCGATCGCCTCGGCGCGCGCGCTGGAAGTGACGCAGTCGCAGGCGCTCAATACCCAGTTTGTGACCAACCGCTCGAATGCCACCAATTTCCTGTCGCAGGAAGAGCTGGCGCTGAAAAGCACCACCAACCTGATCGCCGACGTGCAGGAACTGGTGGTCAAGGCCGGCAATCCGGGCCTGCGCGACGAGGAGCGCGCCACCATCGCGAAAGAGCTGGAAGGGCGCATGACTGACTTGCTGGGCATTGCCAACACGTCCGACGGCGCCGGCGGCTACCTGTTCGGCGGCTACAAGTCCAGCACCCAGCCGTTCAGCCAGACGCCGACCGGCGCCGCCTATGCGGGCGACCAGGGCCAGCGCGAGCTGCAGGTGGGCTCGTCGCGTTTCCTGGCCACCAGCGATTCGGGCGCGGCGGTGTTTGAAAACAATATGACGGGCAACGGCAAATTTACCGTCACTCCCGACAGCGGCAATTTCACGCGCGGCGGCGCCGGCATCGTGACCAGCAGCACCGTCACCGATGCCAGCAAACTGACCGGCAACAAGTACGAAATCAAGTTCAGCGTCAGCGGCACCGGCGACTCGGCCGTCACCAGCTACACCATCAACGACCTGACCCTGGGCCAGACGGTGCCCAACCCGGCCGTGCCGGTGACGTACAAGGCGGGCGACGCGATCAACTTTGACGGCCAGCAGGTCGTCATCAACGGCAAGCCTGGCGACCAGGACAGCTTTGGCGTGGCGCCCAGCGCCAAGGAGTCGCTGTTTACCACCGTGACCAACCTGATCGGCGCACTGCGTACCTCGGGTAGCGGCGACGCCGGGCAGGCCCGCCTGGCCAACAACCTGAGCGCCGCCAGCAGCACTCTCAGCACGGCCTACGACAATGTGCTGTCGGTCACTGCCGAAGTGGGCGCGCGCATGAAGGAACTCGATTACCTGGCCAGCTCGGGCGACGACCTAGACCTGCAATATTCGGCCACCCTGTCCGACCTGCAGGACCTGGACATGGTCAAGACCGTCTCGCTGTTCACCCAGCAGCAGATCACGCTGCAGGCGGCGCAGAAAACCTTTACGCAAGTGTCGGGACTGTCCCTGTTTAACTATATTAACTAGCTTACGCCGGGCGAGGCCGCCGGCTAGCCGGGGCAGGAAGATTCTTCCGCCCCGGCTTTTTTACATCCATCCATGATCTGCAGGCAAACTGTGCAGGTAGACTGCCTATCTGTTATACTTGAGGCCGTTCAATATCCCGTTTCCCTTCATGCACCTCACCGACCACCACGAACACGTCCTGCTGCTGGCCAGCGAATTGCGCATCCAGGTCTGCAAGCTGCGCCGGCGCCTGCGCGAAGAAGCGCATATCGCCGATGTCACGCCGTCGCAGGCCTCGGTGCTGAGTCGGCTGGAGCGCGATGGCCCGGCCACTGTCAGCAGCCTGGCGCGCGCCGAAGGCATGCGCCCGCAGTCGATGGCCGCCACCGTGCAGGCCTTGGGCGACGCCCAGCTGGTGACGGGTTCGCCCGACCCGCTTGACAAGCGGCAGACCATATTGACCCTGACCGACCATTGCCGCGCCCTCGTGAAAGCGAGCCGCGCGGCACGCGAGGACTGGCTGGCACGCACCATCGAGAGCCGGCTGACACAAGACGAAACAGCACAATTGCAGCAGGCCATGGCGCTGCTGAAACGTTTGGCCGATTGAACCCGAACAGCGAAATGCCGGGGTCGGACCCTGAGGGTCCGACCCCGGCATTTGCTTTTGGGTTAAAAAAAGAAGCTAATTTAGCAACATTCACTACTGACCCAAGCCAGGAGGCTCCCCACACAGATGCACAATACTTTCCGCTCATTAAGCAATCCCAATTACCGTATCTGGGCCGGTGGTGCCCTGGTCTCGAATGTCGGCACCTGGATGCAGCGCACCGCGCAGGACTGGCTGGTGCTCAGCGAGCTGACCCATCACAACGCCAGCGCCGTCGGCATCGTCATGGCGCTGCAGTTCGGACCGCAATTGCTGCTGTTGCCGCTGACCGGCATGGCGGCCGACCTGCTGGACCGGCGCAAACTGCTGCTGTTCACGCAGGCCGCGATGGGATTGCTGGCGCTGGGGCTGGGATGGTTGTGCATCAGCGGACGGGTGGAGCTGTGGCATGTGTATGTATTTGCTTTCCTGCTGGGCTGCGTGACGGCGTTCGATTCGCCCGTGCGCCAGACCTTTGTCTCGGAAATCGTCAGCGAGCAGGACCTGACCAATGCCGTGGCGCTGAATTCCACCTCGTTCAATGCGGCGCGCATGCTGGGTCCGGCCGTGGCCGGCTTGCTGATCAGCAGCGTCGGCAGCGGCTGGGTTTTCATCATCAACGCGTTCTCGTTTGCCGGCGTGATCGGCTCGCTGTTGCTGCTGCGCACCTCCTTGCTGCGCCGCGCGCCGCGCATCAAGGCCACGCGCGGCAGCCTGGTCGAAGGCTTCCGCTATGTCAGCGGGCGGCCCGACCTGGTGTCGGTGCTGCTGATGCTGTTCCTGATCGGCACCTTCGGTTTGAACTTCCCGATCTTTTTGTCCACCATGTCGGTCACGGCCTTCCATGCGGGCGCCGGCCAGTATGGCGTGCTCAGTTCCATCATGGCCTGCGGTTCGGTGGCCGGCGCCTTGCTGGCGGCCGGGCGCGACAAGCCGCGCCTGGCGCTGCTGCTGGGCGCCGCCGCCCTGTTCGGCTTCGGCTGCGCGCTGGCCGCCGTGATGCCCAATTACTGGCTGTTCGGCATCGTATTGGTGGTGATCGGGATTGCCGCGCAAACCTTTACCACCACCGTCAACAGTGCGGTGCAGCTGTCGACCGATCCGGGCATGCGCGGCCGGGTGATGGCGATATTATTGGCGATCTCGGCCGGCGGCACGCCGCTGGGCGCGCCGATCGTCGGCTGGGTGGCCGATGTGTTCGGTCCCCGTTGGGCGATGGGCATCGGCGCCTTGTCCGGCTTTGCGGCGGCCGCCGTCGGCGTGCGCTATCTGGTGAAATACCACGGCCTGACACTGCGTTTCGACAGCCGGCGCTGGCGCTTTGCGCTGAGTGGCGGACAGAATCCGCACTAAGGCGCAGGGATGGGAGTAACCGGCGGCGCCGGCCGCAGCGGATTGGCCGGCGGCGGTGGTGGCGGCCGCTCGCGGTTGGCAAAGCCGCGCGGCAGCAGGCGCGCCGCCTCGATGCCGCGCAGGAACAGGTTCTGGAACGGTACCGCAAAATACGGCAGCACCATCGCCAGCACCAGCAGGCCCACGCCCAGGGTGACGGGAAAGCCGATGCCGAAAATGTTCAGCTGCGGCGCGGCGCGCGTCAGGATGCCCAGCGCCACGTTGGTCAGCAGCAGGGCGGCCACGATCGGCAAGGAGATCTGCACGCCCGAGCGGAAGATTTCCGCACCCCAGGCGGCCAGCTGCTGGAAGCCGCCGCCGCTGATCGGGCTGGCCGAGATCGGCAGGCTGACAAAGCTTTCCGCCAGCGCCGCCAGCAGTACCAGGTGGCCGTTAACCGTCAGGAACATCAAGGTGGCCAGCATGGTCAGGAACTGGCTGATGGCCGACGAGCGGCCCTTGGTCTGCGGGTCGAAAAACGACGCAAAGCCCAGGCCCATGGTCAGGCTGCTGATCTCGCCGGCCATCTCGATGGCGGCAAACACGATGCGGATCGAAAAACCCATCGCCAGGCCCACCAGCATTTCCTGCGTCAGGATCAGCAGGCCGGCCAGCGACAGCGGGTCGGCGGCCGGCAGGGCCGGCACGGTGGGCGCGATGATCATGGCCAGCAGGGCGCCCAGCGTAACTTTCACGCTGACCGGCACCGCCGCGTTGCCGAACAGCGGGGCAGCCGCGATCAGGCCCAGAATGCGGCTCAGCGGCCACAGCAGGGCCGCAATCCAGGTGTTCATTTCAATGCTGGACAGGGTCAGCATGGGATCAACCCTGGCCGCATGCTAGCCGACCAGGTTCGGAATGCCGGTAAATACCTGGCGCATGTAGTCGAGCATGACGGACAGGATCCACGGCCCGGCCACCACGATGGCGACAAAGATGCCGACCAGCTTGGGAATAAAGGACAGGGTCGCTTCGTTGATCTGCGTGGCGGCCTGGAAGATGCTGACGATCAGGCCGATGATCAGCGCCACCAGCAGCATGGGCGCCGCCACCATCAGGGTGATTTCCATGGCCTGGCGGCCCATCGTCATGACGCTTTCGGGTGTCATTGCATGCGTCCCTAATAAAAACTCTGCGACAGCGAGCCGAGCAGCAATTGCCAGCCATCGACCAGCACGAACAGCATCAGCTTGAAGGGCAGCGAAATGGTGGCCGGCGACATCATCATCATGCCCATCGACATCAGCACGCTGGCCACCACCATGTCGATGATCAGGAAGGGAATGAAAATCGCAAAGCCGATCTGGAATGCGGTTTTCAGTTCACTGGTGACAAAGGCCGGCACCAGAATGCGCAGCGGCACGTCTTCCGGCCCTTGCAGGGCGGGCGTGCGCGACATCTTGGCGAACAGCGCCAGGTCGGCCTGGCGCGTCTGCTTGAGCATGAAGGTTTTCAATGGATCGACGCCCTTGTCGAGCGCCTGCTGCATGGTCAGCTTGTTTTCCTGGTAGGGCAGGTAGGCGTCCGTATAGATCTTGTCGAACACGGGGCCCATCACGAACAGGGTGAGGAACAGCGCCAGGCCCACCATCACCTGGTTCGGCGGCGCCGACTGCGTGCCGATCGCCTGGCGCAGCAGCGACAGCACGATGATAATGCGGGTAAAGCAGGTCATCATCAACAAGGCCGCCGGCAGGAAAGTCAGCGACGTCATCAGGATCAGGGTCTGCAGCGGCAGCGAATAGTTCTGTCCGCCACCGGGCGCCGGCGTGCTGTTGAATGCGGGAATGCCGGGCTGGGCCAGCGCCCATAGCGGCAGGGCCAATGCACAGCCTGCCAATAGCCACTTCAGGGGAGTTTTCAAGGTAGTCAACGTCTGCGCCTGCTTATTTCCCATTGCGTTTTTCGATGGTCTGCTTGAGCCATTCGGAAAAATTGGCGGCGGCCGGGCCGTGCTGCGCGTTCGACAGCTGCGGCAGCTCGCCTTCCTGGCGCGGCAGCGTGGCCAGCGCATTGATGCGGCCGGGCGAGGCGCCCACCACGATCCACTGGTCGGCCACTTCGATCAGCACGATGCGTTCGCGCCCGCCCAGGTTGAGCGAACTGACCACGCGCATCTTGCTGTTGCCGCCCAGCGCTTTCGGGCCATAGCGTTTCATGGCCCAGGCCAGTGCGACCAGCAGGGCCAGCACGAACGCCAGCGCGAAAATGGTTTGCAGCAGGCTGCCGCTCGACGCGGTGGGCGCCATTGTCATCGGCGCACCGGGCGGCATGGCGGGCAGGGCGGGGGCTGCGGCCGGCGCGGCAGCTGGCGCTGCCGCAATTTCTGCGGTCGCCACGACAGGCGTGGCCGTATCGGGAGCCGCTGCTGCAGGTGCGCTGGCCGTCACGCTGGCCGCTGGAGCAGTTGCGGCTGTTGCAGGCGCTTCTGCCGCCTGCGCCACGCAGCATGCCGCCGCCAGCGGCAGCAGCACGGTGGAAATCAACAGGCCAGGCTTCATTTATTGAGTTTTCGGATACGTTCGGAGGGCGTGATGATGTCGGTCAGGCGGATGCCGAACTTGTCGTTGACCACCACCACTTCGCCCTGGGCGATCAGGCAGCCGTTGACCAGCACGTCCATCGGCTCGCCGGCCAGGCCGTCCAGTTCCACCACGGAACCCTGCGCCAGTTGCAGCAGGTTCTTGATGGCGATCTTGGTGCGGCCCAGTTCGACCGTCAGCTGCACCGGGATATCGAGGATGAAATCGATATCGTTGTGCGTTTCCGACTTCGACGCCTGCTTCGAAAAATCCTTGAACACGGCGGCGCTGGCCGCGCTGGCGGTATTGGCGGCCTGGTTCTGCAGCGCTTCGGCTTCGGCCTTGGCCTGCTCGGCAATCGCCGCGCCCCAGTCGTCTTCCGCGCTTTGGTCGTCCAGATTGTCAGCCATGTCATTCTCCTGTTGTACGGGGACGGGCCGCACCGCGGCCCGCAGTCAATTGTTTAATGATTGTTGATATTATCGGCATTGGCGAGCAGTTTCTCGACCTTCAATGCATATTGTCCGTTCAGCACGCCATAAGTGCAATCCATCACGGGCACGCCGTCGACGGTGGCGGCGATCAGTTCGGGGATATTGAGTGGAATGATGTCGCCCACTTTCATGTTCAGGATCTCGTCGAACGAGACGCGCGCCGTGCCCAGGGACGCCACCAGCTCGACTTCGGCGATCTGGATCTGCTGCGTCATCAGGCGGATCCAGCGCTTGTCCACTTCCAGCGCCTCGCCCTGCAGGCTGGACGTGAGCGAATCGCGGATCGGCTCGATCATCGAATACGGCATGCAGAAGTGAATCTGGCCCGACACGGAACCGAGTTCCACCGTAAAGGTCGACGCCACCACCACCTCGTTCGGCGTGGCGATATTGGCGAACTGGGTGTTCATTTCCGAGCGGATATATTCAAACTCGACCGGGAACACCGGTTCCCACGACTTGGTATACGCCTCGAACACGATATCGAGGATGCGCAGGATGATGCGCTGCTCGGTCTGCGTGAAGTCGCGGCCCTCGACGCGCGTATGGAAACGCCCGTCGCCGCCGAACAGATTGTCGACCAGCAAGAACACCAGGCCCGGATCGAATACCATCAGGGCCGTGCCGCGCAGCGGCTTCATGTGTACCAGGTTCAGGTTGGTGGGCACCACCAGATTACGGATGAATTCGCTGTACTTCGACACCCGCACCGAGCCGACCGACACTTCGGCGCTGCGGCGCAAAAAGTTGAACAGGCCGACACGCAACAGGCGCGCGAAGCGCTCGTTGATAATCTCCAGCGTCGGCATCCGGCCGCGCACGATGCGCTCCTGGGTTGCCAGGTTGTAAGTGCGTACTCCCGTGACATCTTCCGGCGCCTGCGCGTCGTCCTGGTCTCCGTTGACGCCCTTCAGAAGGGCATCGACTTCTTCCTGGGAGAGGAAATTATCGGCCATGGCTGCTTATTGAATGATAAATGCGGTAAATAACACGTCCGTCACGTCCTGTTCCGGCCCTTTTTCTTCGAAAGGCTGGTTGACTTGCGCGACGATTTCGGCCGCCAGCTGCTGCTTGCCTTCCACGGTATTGAGTTCCGAGGCCTTTTTGCCGGACAGCAGCAGCAGCAAACGGCTGCGCACCTTGGGCATGTTGACCTTGATCGTTTCCATTTCTTCCGAACTCGCTACCTGCAGTGTGAAGGCAATCTGCAGATATTGCTCGCCATTTTCCGGCTGCAGGTTGACGGTGAACGAATCGATCGGCACGAACACGGGCGGGCCTGCTTTCGTTGCAGCATGTTTTTTCTTCTTCGACGAACCCGATTCTTCGTGATCGCCCTTGTCATGCAAGAAATACCAAGCCGCGCCACCACCGCCGCCGCCGGCCAGCAGGACCGCTGCCAGGATGATAATGATCAGCTTCTTTTTTGACGCTCCCGCAGGTGCCAGGGCCGCATCGGCTTTCGGATCTGCTTTCATTTTTGGATTTGCTTTCAATGGTACTCAACTGCATGGAAGTGGATCACGACGCCATTATGTCATTATCGGCAAATTCTGCGCAGAACCAACTGTGGAAAAGAGGGCGCAAGTGCGCTCAACTTGCTTTTTGAGCGCCCAGTGAGCTGAAAACGCGGTCAGGCAAAGGTATCGACCTCGCCCAGGGTCGGCCGGCCACGTGCGCCACCGCTCTGGGTGATGGCGATTTCGCCGCCCGTTACGCCACCGCCCTGATTGCCGCCACGGCCGTTGCCGGCACCGTCGCGCTGGCCGCTGTCCTGCTGCGCCTTGCCATCCGATACGGTGGCGTTGCCAAAGGCGATGCCCGCTTCGCTCATCATGTCGCGCAGGCGCGGCAGGGCCGCTTCCAGCGCCTGGCGTACTTCGGGCTGGGCCGACATGAAGGCGGCGTCGGCCTGGTCATTGGTAACCGTCAGCACCACTTGCAGCGGGCCCAGGTCGGGCGGATTCAGGGTCAAGGTGGCGGTCTGGTCGCCACCGGCCGCCATCCACACGACTTTCTGGCCCAGTTGCTGGTCCCAGGCCGGCGTGCCGACGCGGCCCATCAATTTGTCGGCGGGCACGGCGGCGGCGGCGGCCGCCTGTTGCAGTGCGCCGGCCGGCAATTGCGCGGCCAGGCGCGCCAGGTCCGGCGGCGCTTCTTTCGGCAACGCCTCCGTCAAGGTACCGCTTTTGGCGGTGGCGGCCAACTGGGCGTCGAGCGCCAGCTTGCCGGCGTCGCCCTTGCCAGCCTGTGCAGCGGCAGCCGCATGGGCCTTGCCCAGGCTGGCGGCAAAGCCGGCCGCCGCCGCAGGATCGGCATCGGCATCGACCTTAACGCCCGTCAATGCTTCGCCGGCCTGGCCGGCCAGCAATTGCGCCGCGCCGAGACTCTTGCCGTCGGCCTTGGCCAGCGCGCGCGCGCCCGCTTCGCCTGCTGCCGCGCTGCCGGTGGCTGGCTGCGTGGCCAGCCTGGCATTGCCCACCAGGGCCAGCATTTCCGCGATGGGATCGCTTGGCGGCTGCGCTTCCGACGCCACGGTTTCTTCCGAATCGCCTGCTTCCTCGTCGACGCCAGAGCTTTCCTTGTCGCTCGCCTTGTTGCTGGCCTGCGCCTGTTCGGCCGCGCGGTTGGCCGGCTGCGCAGGCTGGGTGGCCTGGGCAGCCGGCGCGGCCGGCCTGGCGGCCTGGGCTGGCGACGGCGCATTGGCGCGGCTGGCCTGGCGCTGTTCCAGCTGGCGGTTCAGCGTGCGCTGGAACTCGCCATCGGGCGCGCTGCCGGACGGCATGTCGCGCTTGGCCGGCGCCGGCGTGGCATTCGGGGAGGAAATCTGGGAGAGCGGGGTCTGCATGGTGTGCCCTGGTAGCGCTGCTGGTATTAACGGGAATTAGCGTTTGTAATAAGCTTGTCGTGCTGCGTGTTCGTCCATGGCCTTCTGGTCGCGCTTGTTTTCCAGCTTCAGGGCCTGTTCCTGCGCCCGGTTATTCAGCGTGGTGTAGGACATGCGTTTCCTTTCCGCATCCTGCCAGCGCGCTTTTTCCTGCTCGCTGCGCGCCTGCGCGTGCTGCACCACTTGCTGCTGGCCCGTGATGGCGCTGTCGAGCTTGAGCATGAAGGCCTGGAAATTGCGGTAAGCCATGGGCGTGATGCCATTGGCCATGTTTGCTTCGAAGCGCTGGGCATAGTCGTCGCGGTAGCCCACCAGCATCTGCAGCTTTTGCTGGCAATCGTCGATCGCCTTCAGGGCCGCGCCCAGGCGCTTGGCGCAGTCGTCGGTTTCGCGCTGCGCCAGGTCGATCAGGGTAGCAAGTTGGGAAGGAGATGCCATGGTTTAATTATATGCCTGGCAGAACGGCTTCAATCACTCGAACAGAGCGGCAAGTTGCCCCAAGCTCTCATCCATGCTGACCCGCTCCGTGATTTGCTGTTGCAAAAACGCTTCAATCTTTTCATGCAGGGCGATCGCCTGGTCCAGCACCGGGTCGGTGCCGGCGCTGTAGGCGCCCACGCTGATCAGGTCACGGCTGCGCTCGTAGCGCGAATACAGTTGCTTGAGCTTGCGCGCCTTTTGCTGGTGTTCATGGGTGGTAATCGAGTGGGCCGCGCGCGAAATCGACTGTTCGATATCGATCGCGGGGTAGTGGCCCGCTTCTGCCAGGCGGCGATTGAGCACGATATGGCCGTCGAGAATCGCGCGCGCCGAGTCGGCGATCGGATCCTGCTGGTCGTCGCCCTCGGTCAGCACGGTATAGAACGCCGTGATCGAGCCGCCGCCTTCTTCGCCATTGCCGGCCCGCTCCACCAGCACCGGCAGCTTGGCGAACACGGACGGCGGATAGCCTTTGGTGGCGGGCGGCTCGCCGATCGCCAGCGCGATTTCGCGCTGCGCCATCGCGTAGCGCGTCAGCGAATCCATGATCAGCAGCACGTTCTGGCCCTGGTCGCGGAAGTGTTCGGCAATCGCGGTGGCGTACGCCGCGCCCTGCAGCCGCATCAGCGGCGGCGTGTCGGCCGGCGCGGCCACCACCACCGAGCGGGCCAGGCCTTCCGGCCCCAGGATCTGTTCGATGAATTCCTTTACCTCGCGGCCCCGTTCGCCGATCAGGCCGACCACGATCACGTCCGCTTCCGTGTAGCGCGCCATCATGCCCAGCAGCACGCTCTTGCCGACGCCGGAGCCGGCAAACAGGCCCATGCGCTGGCCACGGCCGACCGTCAGCATTGCATTGATCGAGCGCACGCCCACGTCCAGGGTGTCGACGATGGGCGCGCGGCCCAGCGGATTGGCGGGGCGCACATTGATGGGGGCGCTGTCGGTCGTATGCAGCGGCCCCAGCTGATCCAGTGGCCGTCCGGCGCCATCGAGCACGCGGCCCAGCAGCTGCGGCCCGACCGGCAGGTGGCGCGCGCGGTCGCTGGGGCGGCGGCGCGGGTGCGCCACGCTGCCGGGACGCGGAATCGCCGGCTCGACCGAAAACACGCGCGTGCCCGGCACGATGCCTTCGACATCGCTTTGCGGCATCAGGAACAGGCGGTCGCCTTCAAAGCCCACCACTTCGGCCTCGACCCGGCCGCCATTGGGCAGCGGCACGGTGCAGGCGGCGCCCACGGCCAGGCGCAGGCCGACCGCCTCCATCACCAGGCCGGCCACGCGCGTGACGCGGCCCGATACCTGCATCGGCTCGACAAAGCCGACCACCGCGCCGCAATCGTTCAGGTAGGCGCGCCAGCGCGCCGCATGCGTGTTGGGTTTGTTCGGCGGCAGCGGATCGTGTTCGCTCACGGCGCCAGCCAGTCCAGGTCTTTGCCGAGCGCGTGCGTCAGGCGCTGCCAGCGCGTCGAGGCCTGCGCATCGATCTGGTTGCTGGCCGTGTCGATCTTGCAGCCGCCGCGTTCCACCGACGGATCTTCGATCACGCGCCAGCCGCCCTTGTCGAGTTCTTCGCCGATGCCGTCGCGCACCACTTGCGCGTCCTCGGGATTGAGCATCAGCAGCGCCGGCTGTTGCAGCACGGGCAGGTATTCGATTGCTTCGCGCACCATCGGCAGCATCAGTTCCGGGCGCACGGGCAGGGCGGCCTTGAGCATGCCCTTGGCCAGCTGCAGCGCCAGTTCCATCACGTCGCTGGCGATCAGCTCGTCGGCCTGCTGCACCGCCGTGCCGAACGCGACGGCGATGGTCTGCAGGTGCGCCAGTTCCACCTGGGCAGCTTGCTGGCCTTCGGCATACGACTGCGCGTGGCCGTCGGCATGCCCGGCCGCATGGCCTTCGGCATAGCCGGCCGTGCGGCCTTCCTCGAAGCCGGTGGCGTGCGCCGCCTCGCGGATGGCGTCGATTTCTTGCTGGGTGGGATACTGCAGCGGTGGTGCGAGTTCTTCTTCCGGCAGCTCGGCAAACGGGTCCGGTTCGGGCTCCGGCTCCGGTTCGAGCAGCTTGCGCGCCGCCACCACGCTGGGGCGGTCGTCGCCGAACGAGGTCATTTCCCAGCGTTGATACGCGGTTTGTTTTTCTTTGGGAATAAAATTAGACAAACGAATCCTCGCCTTTTCCACCCAGTACTATCTGCCCTTCGTCCGCCAGGCGGCGCACGATTTGCAGGATCTGCTTCTGCTGCGACTCCACTTCCGATAGCCGCACGGGGCCTTTCGACTCCAGGTCTTCGCGCATCATCTCGCCGGCGCGCTGCGACATGTTCTTGAAGATCTTCTCGCGCAGCTCCTGCGAGGCGCCTTTCAGGGCAATGATCAGCATTTCCGACTGCACTTCGCGCAGCAGCAACTGGATGCCGCGGTCGTCGATATCGATCACATTGTCGAACACGAACATTTCGTCCATGATCTTCTGCGCCATGTCGTTGTCGTAGTTCTTGATATTGTCCATTACCGAGCCTTCCTGCTCGCCGCTCATGAAGTTCAGGATCTCGGCGGCAGCGCGCACGCCGCCCAGCGACGATTTCTTGATGTTTTCATTGCCCGACAGCAGTTTCGTCAGCACGTCGTTCAGCTCGCGCAGCGCGGCCGGCTGCACTCCGTCCAGCGTGGCGATGCGCAGCACCACGTCGTTGCGCAGGCGGTCGGTGAAATGGCCGAGGATTTCGCAGGCCTGGTCGCGCTCGAGGTGGACCAGGATGGTGGCGATGATCTGCGGGTGCTCGTTGCGGATCAGCTCGGATACCGACTGCGAGTCCATCCATTTCAGCGATTCGATGCCGGACGCATCCTTGCCACCCAGGATGCGCGACAGCAATACGGAGGCCTTGTCGTCGCCGAGCGCCTTGGTCAGCACCTGGCGGATATATTCGTCCGAATCGAGGCCGACGGTGGAGTTGAGCTCGGTTTGCTCGCGGAAGTCGTCGAGCACTTCGACCACCTGTTCGTGCGCGATGCCCTTCATGGTGGCCATCGCCGCGCCCAGTTTCAGCACTTCGCGCGGGCCCAGGAATTTCATTACCTCGGCCGCTTCGCTCTCGCCCAGCGCGAGCATCAGAATGGCCGCTTTTTGCAGTCCCGTCGATTCAGTCATTATTGCCTATCCATGCCTTGATTACGTTGGCGACCACGCGCGGATCGTCCTGTGCCAGCTTCCTGGCCATCGCCAGGTTGTCGCGGTAGCCGCGGGCCGTGTCTTCTTCCAGTTCTTCCAGCTCGGCTTCGCTGAGCAGGACTTCGTTTTCCTCGTCCGTCTTCGGCAGTTCCGGCTCGATCACGGGCGGCGGCGCGCCGAAGTCGTCGATCTTGCGCATCACCGGGCGCATCATCGGACGCACGATCTTGATGAACAGGTACAGCAGGATCAAGGCGGTGATCAGGAACTTCGCCAGTTCCTTGGCCAGCGGCAGGTTGGCCGGATCGCGCCACCATTCGAGCTTGCCTTCCGGTGCGCGTTCGATGCCGTCGAAGGGCGAATTGGCCACGCTGAAGCTGTCGCCGCGGTCCTTGTTGTAGCCCATTGCCTCCTTGACCAGGTTATTGATCTGCACCATTTCCGCAGGGGAAATCGGCGTCACTGTCACCTTGCCATCGGGCGCGATATTGCGGCGGTAGTTCACCACCACCGCCACCGACAGCCGGCGCAGGCCGCCCATCGATTTCTGTTCGTAGCGCACCGTCTTGTCGACTTCATAATTGGTGGTCGATTCCTTCTGCGACGGCGGCGTGGGCGTGCCGGTACCGGGTGCGCCCGGCGCTTCGGCCGTCAGCGGCGCGGTGGCCACGCCCGGCGGCTGGTTCGACAGCGCGCCCGGCACGCCGGACGGATTGGCGTTGCCCGGGCCGGTCGACTCGCTGGTCTGCTGGCTGCGGATGGTCGACGCTTCCGGCGGCGAGTTCGGCTTGTAGGTTTCGGCCGCCTGTTCGCTCTGTGAAAAATCGACGTCGGCCGTCGCTTCGGCGCGCACATTGCCTTCGCCGACGATCGGCAGCAGGATCGATTCGACCTGCTTGATCACGCTTTGCTGCAGTTGCTGCACGTATTTCAGCTGGTTCGGGTCCAGGCTCTTGATGCCGTTGGCGCGGTCCTTGTCGCGTTCCTGGTTCGACAGCAGGGTACCCGCTTGGTCGACCACGGTGACGTTAATTGGCAGCAATTCCGGCACGCTCGACGCCACCAGGTGCACGATGGCGCTGACCTGCAGCTGGTCGAGGCCGCGGCCCGGGTGCAGGTTGAGCAGCACGGAAGCGGTCGGTTTTTGCTGTTCGCGCACGAACACCGACGGTTTCGGCAGGGCCAGGTGGACGCGCGCCGTGTCGACGGCGGCCACCGATTCGATCGACTTGGCCAGCTCGCCTTCGAGGGCGCGCTGGAAATTGACTTGTTCCAAGAACTGCGACACGCCCAGTTTCTGGTTTTCCATCAACTCGAACCCCACGTTGCCGCCTTTCGGCAAGCCTTGCGCGGCCAGTTTCAGGCGCGCATCGTGGACCTGTTCGGACGGCACCAGGATGGCGCCGCCGCCTTCGGAAAACTTGTGCTTGATGCCCAGCTGGTCCAGCGACGCGGTGATGGCGCCGCCGTCGCGGTCGGTAAAGTTGGAGAACAGGACCTTGTACTCGGGCGGCTGGTTCCACATGTACAGCGCCACGCCGATGGCGATCAGCGCCGCCACGCCCAGGCCGCGCAGGAAATTCTTGCCCATCGGCGTTTTGGCGAACGCCTGCACGGATTCCACCGGCGAGCGCGCGGGAGCGGGTGCCGGTGAGGGTTGGTTCAGTTCGATTTCTTCCGCTACAGCCATGATTGCCTTCCGTGGCGCTGGTATTATGTGGGTGGTGAGGGGGGCCGCCTGCGAAACGAGGCGCGATAAGTGAAATTATCCGCCCCTGTCACGCGCTTCAATCGTTCAAACAGAAGGCAGTTTTGCCGCCTGCTCGGCCGAGCGGCTGGCTTTGCTACTGGTATTGTGGAAGCCTGGCAACGTACGGTAGCAGCAATTGTACCCGGCGCTGCCTTGCCTGCCATGGTTTTGTGCCTTGGGGGCAACAGACAGTTATCGGAGGCACAGTGAAAACAGGCGGTATCGACAGCAGCAGGATCGAGGCGATGATCTCGCAATTGAAGGCGGCGGCCACGCGGCCGGAGGCCAAGGTGCCGGCCATCGCGCTGGAGGCGCCGGCGGCCAAGGTCAATTTCGCCGATGCGCTCAAGGGGGCGCTCGATTCGGTCGCCGCGACCCAGAACGCCTCGGCGGACCTGGGCAAGCGCTTTACCATGGGCGACGACTCGGTCAGCCTGTCGGACATGATGGTGGCCTCGCAAAAGTCCAGCATCGCGTTCCAGGCGACGGTGCAGGTGCGTAACAAACTGGTATCGGCTTACCATGAAATCATGAATATGCAGGTTTGAGCCTGGCGCCGTCAAGTTAAGCTGTTCAAGCATTTCAAAACCACCCCGCACAGCGAAAAGGCTGGGGTCGGACCCTCAGGGTCCGACCCCGGAACTTGCTTTTGGGGTCGAACACGGCCAACGTGACAGCATCAAGATCCGGCCCTGCCCATACAGATTGCGCGCATGAATAAACTGGAACTGATGAAGACCTTCGTGCGCGTTACGGAACTGCGCAGCTTTACGCAGGCGGCCGCCAGCCTGGGCCTGCCCAAGGCCAGCGTGTCCGAGCATGTGCGCGACCTGGAGCGGCTGCTGGGCGCGCGCCTGCTCAACCGCACCACGCGCAAGGTCAGCGTGACCCAGGACGGCCTGGCCTTGTACGAGCGCTGCAAGGACATGCTGGCCGACATGGACGACATGGAAAACATGTTCCGCCTGGACGGCACCGTGCTCGGTGGCCGCCTGCGCATCGACATGCCGACCGTGGCGGCGCGCCAGCTGGTGATGCCGCACCTGGGCCAGTTCCTCGCCGCCTATCCGCATATCCAGATCGAAGTGAGCAGCACCGACCGCCGCGTCGACCTGGTGCGCGAGGGCTTCGATTGCGTGTTGCGCGCCGGTGACGTGCAGGACCCGTCGCTGATCGCCCGCTACCTGGGCACGGTGGCGATGGTCAACTGCGCCAGCCCCGCTTATCTGGCGCAATATGGCACGCCGCACACTGTCGATGAACTGGCAGAGCACCGCCTGGTGCATTACGTCACCACGCTCGGGGCGCGTGCGTCCGGCTTCGAATATGTGCTCGACGGCCAGCTGCACCAGCTGCCGATGGCGGGCAGCGTCACCGTCAACAACACGGAAGCGTTCCAGGGCGCCTGCCTGGGCGGGATCGGCATCGCGCAGATGCCCCTGAGTGGCGCGCGCCCGCATCTGGCCGCTGGCACGCTGGTGGCGATATTGCCGCAGCACCTGGCGCCGCCGATGCCGATCGCCCTGTTATATACGCACCGGCGCGACCTGCCGCAGAGAACACGCGTCTTTATGGACTGGCTCAGTGCGCTGATCGAGCGTGAATGGATGGCAAAGTAGGTATTGTGCGGGTGATCCGATCAGTCTTATCGGATTCGTGCGGTTTATGAATAAGAGTGGCGACAATATACTGGTTTCACCGATGAGCAATGCGCTACATCGCCTGCCAACCCACTCGAAGGAATACCTCATGAGCACCACTGCCATCGCCCTGATTACCGGCGCCAACCGCGGCCTGGGCAAGAACACCGCGCTGAAGCTGGCCGAAACCGGTGTCGACCTGATCATTACCTACCGCAACAACGCCGACGAAGCCAACGCCGTCGTGGCCGACATTCGCGCACTGGGCCGCCGCGCCGTCGCGCTGCAGCTCGATGTGGCCGACACGCGCGGGTTTGCCGGTTTTGCTGAAGCCGTGCGCGCCGTGCTGGCCAGCGAGTGGCAGCGCACGCAGTTCGACTATCTGGTCAACAACGCCGGCAGCGGCGTGCATGCGTCGATCGCCGAGACCACCGAAGCGCAATTCGACGACATGGTCAATGTGCATCTGAAAGGGGTGTTTTTCCTGACCCAGAAACTGCTGCCGCTGCTGGCCGATGGCGGGCGCATCGTCAATCTGTCGAGCGGGCTGGCGCGCTTCAGCAACCCCGGCTATGCCGCGTATGCGGCGATGAAGGGCGGCGTCGAGGTACTGAGCCGCTACATGGCGCAGGAACTGGGCGCGCGCGGCATTGCCGTCAATGTGGTGGCGCCGGGTGCGATCGAGACCGATTTCGGTGGCGGCGTGGTGCGCGACAATCCTGCCGTCAACGCCCATCTGGCCTCGATCACGGCGCTGGGCCGGGTCGGCTTGCCGGACGATATAGGCGGCGCCATCGCTTCGCTGCTGCAGCCGGGCAACCGCTGGATCACCGGGCAGCGCATCGAAGTGTCGGGCGGCATGAACCTGTAAGGCTGTCAGCCGAGGCCGGCGATGCGGGCATTGCGCTCGCGTTCCAGCCTCGTGATATAGCGCTGCACGTGGGCTAGCATGCCGCGCGGCAAGTCAACGAACTGGCAGCCCAGGCGGCGGTTCAGTTTGTTGTTCAGCAAGGTCATGTCGAGCGAATTGCGGATCTGCAGGGTGGCCGTGACCATGCCGATCTCGGGCAGGTCGATGCGGCAGCCCGGATAGTTCTTGCCGATCGTATCGCCCAGCGCCAGCTTGTTGTCCATGATGGCGATGCCGCCGCAGCTGATGTCGGCCAGCGGGAATGGCGTATTCGACGTGCCCTGGTCGGTGACCACCGGGATCGTCACGCGCACCGGATTGCTGACCGGCGTGTTCATGCGGTAATACTCGCGCCGCTGCAGCCGGATCAGGGTGTCGGGAATGGCCATCTTGAGCGCTGGCGTCGCGCCATACATGACTTCTTCCAGGCTGTTGCTGGCAAACAGGATGCGGATCTTGTCGAGCGAGGTTTCAAACGAGATGCCGCTGGCGGCGGCCATGCGCCGGCTCTGGCCGGTATCGACGGGTCGGTCGAGGATCACCATGTCGCGCTCGGCATCGACGTCGAGGATGGTGGTCACGCACACATCGGACTGGCCATGGATCAGCATGCGGATCAGCTGGTTCTTTTCGCCGATGCTGCGCAGCAGGGCGATGATTTCGCGCCGGGATTCCACTTCAAAGTCATGCCAGTTTTCAAGACCGGTATCCATAATATGTGCTTGCATTGATGCCTGTCTGTATTGTTCTGTGGTGGTATTCTATGGATCGCCCGGAAGCGCGGCGAGCGTATCGGGAGGCGGCGGCAGCGGCCCGCCTTTCGCGGATTCAATATGATATAACCAGGCCAGCAGTTCTGCAATCGCGCGGTACAGGCCGGGCGGTATCTGGCTGTCGAGGTCGATATCCATCAGCAGCGCCACCAGCTCCTTCGATTCGTGCACGAACACGCCATGCTCGCGCGCCGTGCTGATGATCTTGTCGGCAATCATGCCGCTGCCCTTGGCCACCACCTTGGGCGCCGCCTCGCCGCTCTGGTAGGCCAGCGCGACCGCTGTCTGCGGCATCTTGCGCTTGCCGTCATCCAGCATTGTCGTCTCCGCCTTGCTTGCCGGCGATGGTCAGCGACGACAGCGGCCAGCCTGCCGCTTCCATCGACGCCTCCAGCTGCGCCGCATGCTGGCGCAAGGTGGCGGCGCTGTCGTCGCTGCCGGCCTGCATCTGGATCTGCACTTTGCCACCTTGCAACACCACCTGCGCCGACAGGTCGCCCAGCAGGGGGAACTGGAAGCGCACGCTGCTGCGCCAGGCGGTGGCGTCTTCATTGTCCTGGCCATGCTGGCCGCCTTCGGGCGCATCCTTGGTGATATCCCACTGCATCTTTTGTCCGGGCCATGCTTCGCCCTGCCATTGCACGCGCGCCTGCTCATGCGTGTGCAGCTGCAGGTTGATCAGCTGCGCGGCGGCCAGATCGGTACCGTTTTTCATCACGTCGCCCTGCAGGGTTTTCTGCATCTGCGGTTCGAGCAGCAGCGAGGCCAGCGGGCGCTTGCCATCGGCCCACTCGGCCACATGCGACTCATAGAACAGGCCGCTGCTGCCGACGGCGTCGCGCAGGTTTTGCGCCACCTGCGACGGATCGGTACCGGCGTTGGCCATCAGGCTGGTCTTGCCGACCAGCGACAGGGGCGCGCCGGGCACGCTTTCCGCCTGGCTCAGCACGGTGCTGATGGCGCGTGCGGTACTGCTCAGTTCCGGGGCGGGCGTGTCGGCATTCAGGGAAGGCAGCAGATTGGCCGGCGTCAGCGGCGCGCGGCCCAGCAGGGCCGCCTGGGCGCCGCCGGCCCGCGTGCCGGCTTGGGCGCCTTGCGCGCCAGCCGCTTCCGGTTCGGCCTGCGCATCGGCATAGGTCAGCATGGTGCTGGCGCGCGGATCCGGGCCGGCGCCGATCTGGAACGAGGGACGGGGATTGATGCCGACCAGCAGCAAGGGCACGTTGGCGCCCAGTTCGGTGCCAGCCGGCAGCTGCATGCGCGCCGGCGTGCCGGCCACGCGCACCAGGTAGCTGCCGTCGGTCATGCGGCCCATTACCTGGCCGGTCATCGACTTGCCGACCATGCCTTGCAGCGAACGCTGGAATTCGGCCTGGCGCGGTTCGGCCACCGCGTCGCCGGGACGCGTGCCCTTGACCGGCGTGACCGGCGCCATGCCGATATTATTGGGCAGCATGGCGCCGGATCCTGCTCTTAAACGCTATAGGCGTTGGCCAGGCGCCGTTCGGTGCCGGTGCTGTTGATCAGCTTGGACAACTGCGCCATCCACGGCATGGCGAGGTCGCGGATCTTGCGGTCGTCTTCCAGCATCTGCTTGATCAGTTCCACCTTGCGCAGGCGGCCCGCACTTTCCAGCACGACTTTTTCTTCGTTGTCTTTCAGGCGCTGCGCATGCCTGGCGATTTGCTGTTCCAGGGTTTCGAGCTCGTCCCATTCGGCATTGCCGGCGGCCACCAGCATGCGGGCGGTCAGCGCCTGCATCGCTTCATAGGTGGCCAGTACTTGTTGGTGTGTCATCATGTCAGGCGCTCGCGTAGTTGGACATGCGGGAAATCGGCGCATCGCCGGCGGTGAGGTTGATGCCGCTTGGGGTGCCGATGGCGTTCCAGGTATCGCGCAGATCGGTCAGCAGGCGTTGTACTTCTTCCAGGATAGCCAGGTCGTTCTTCAGGTTGGCCGTCAGCAGGCGCGCGCCCATGTATTCATACAGCGCGTCGAGGTTTTCGGCGATCTCGCCGCCCGCATTCTTGTCCAGGCTGGCGCGCAGGCCATGGTCGATCAGCTGCATCGCGCGTGAAATCGACTTGCCCTTTTCCGGGATATTGCCGGCTTTCATGTGCATCTGCGCGCTCAGCACGGCTACCAGGGCGCCGTCATACAGCATGGCGATCAGTTTGTGCGGCGAAGCGGCACCAATGCCTGTTTCCAGGCCAACCTTGGCGTACGATTGCGCGCCCTTGTTTGATGATCCAAACATTCGTATTCCTTTGATAGGTAGACGTTACATCGCGGCCAGGGCCGCGAGCTGCTGAGTCAAATAATTGCTGGTGCTGTTCATCGAGCTGAGCGTCACGTCGAGCGAACTGTATTGCTTGCGCAAGCGCGCCTCGGTCAGGGTCAGCCGGGTATTCAAGGCATCGCGCTGCTTGGCAATATCGGCGATGCTCTTGTTCAAACCGTCATTCTTGTTCTGGATCAGGCCCGAGGTTCCCAGGTAGCTATCCGTAATAGTAGCAAACAAGGCGCTGATACCCTTGGAAATATTAACCGTGCCGCGGTCGCCCAGCTGGCCGCCTTTGATCAGTACGGCAATCCCGGCGCTGCCGGACCCGGCCGAACCGGTCAGGGTCTGGCCGCTGCCGACCGCCACCGCACCGTCGATGGTGCCGGCGACGTCCACGCCGGTGGTCATGGTCGGCGTGCCGAACAGGTCGTCGGCGCCATTGCCGGTGATTTCCAGCTTCGACGAGGAACCGTATTTGTTCGACACGATGCTGAACACACCATTTTCCTGCGTCACCTTGACGCCAGCTGTGGTGTCGGTCACGCCCGAGGCGCCGTTGATCAGCGACTGCAAGTGGCTGACCAGACTATCGGCCGTGTAATTGCCCGGCACCAGGGTGGCCTTGGTGCTGACACCGTTGATTTCCAGCGACAGCTGGTCGTTGACGCCGGCGGTAATGGTCAGGCCGGCCGGGGCGCTGCCCACCAGCGTGCCCTGGGTGGCCAGTTTGGAAATCGAAATGCCCTTGGTGCCGACGGTCGAATTGCTGGTCGAGCTGACAAAGCTCACCAGGCTGTCGCTGGTGGAACCCGACGTCGCCAGCAGTTTGATGACATCGTCCGAATTCTTGTCGATGGCGGTTTGCATCTTGCCCGTATCGAGCTTCAGCGTGCCATCTTTCTGGAAGGCAACGCCCAACTGGCTCAGGCTGGTCACAGTGCTGTCGAGGCCAGGCACGCTGGTACCGAACAGCTTGCGCAAGCTGCTTTGCAGGGTATTGGTAGTCGAGTCGCCCACCAGTGGGCCGCCGGTGCGCGCCGCGCCCTGTTTCAAGTCGGGCGTGACGGCCGTGAGGGTATTGATCGAGGCGTTGAGCTCATTGTAAGCCTTGACGAAGTTGGTCAGCGCCGACTTGATGCCGGAGGTGTCCATGCTGACGCCGACGCTGCTGGTGCCGATTTTCAACACCGACATCGTCACGCCAGGCACGGCATTGTCGACGCTATTGGTCTGGCTGGTAATGGCCACGCCATTGACGGTCAGTTTGGCATTCTGGCCAGCGTTGCTTTGCGTCATGTTCTGCGTGCCATTCGGCGCGTAGGACAGCAAGTCGCTCAGTTCCTGGTCGCCAGCGACGGACACGCGCATGCTCGACGTTTCGCCGCTCTTGTCCGAGGTCAGCACAAGGCGGTTCGGTTTGTCGCTACCGTCGGAAATAATGCTGGCGGTCACGCCGATGCCGGCCTTGTTGATGGCGTCGCGGATACCTTGCAGTGAATTGTTGCTGCCGTCGATGGTCACGGTGCGCGCCACGCGCGAGGCATCAAGATCGAAGGTGGCGCCGGTGTATTTGCCGTCGGCCAGCGTGCCGCCGGTGACGCTGCCGAAATCGAAGGTCAGCACGGTGCTGGCGCCCGAACCGATCAGGGCGCTCGTGCTCTCCTGGCCGGCGGCGGTAATCGTCTGCGCCTGCGCCAGCTGGGTTACGTTGACGCTGTAATTGCCCTTGACCGTATCCTTGCCGGCTGTCGCAGTCAGCACCTTGTCATCGGCCGAGGTGGCGTTGGCGACCTTGTATTTCGAGGAATCGGCCAGCGCGGTGACGGTGGTCTGGAAGGCGCCGACGGCGCCGCTCAGGGTGCCATAGGCGGATATTTGGGAGGTAATCGCTTTCTCTTTGTCCTGCATGGCGACAAAGGGGCGGCTTTCCACGGCCATCAGCTGACTGACCAGGCCATTTACGTCGAGAACGCCACCAGTACTGACGGATGAAACAGCCACAATAACCTCCTATGGGAATGCATGAATATACTTGGTTAACGGCATATTTCATCCAGACTTTAGAGGGGTATTTGGCTGCCTGTTTGCCCTATGCCACGAAGAACATGGCACAGGGCGGTTTCATGCTGTCTGCTTGATCAGCAAGCCCTGGGCTTTTTCCAGCGCCTTGCCGATTTCCAGCGCTTCCTTGGTGGGCATCTGGCGGATGACCTCGCGGGTTTGCTGGTCGATCACCTTGACGATGGTGCGGTCACTGTCGGTATCGACCGAAAACTCCAGCTCGCGCGACATGAATTGCATCGCCTTGTTGATCTCGCTGACGGCCTGCTTGACTTCTTTCAGCTCGGATTGCGCGTCGTCCTTGCCGCCTGCCTTGCTGTCGGCCACCGCCGCCGTCACCGGTTTGGCGGCGATAGTGCCTGTGGTAACCGCTGCGCGTGGCTGCGGTGCGGCGGGAAGGCCGCCTGTTGCCTGGATATCCATGATGGTGTCCTCTAACGGAAATTCCCCGGCGGATCAAGATGCGATATCTGGATCGGCCGGGGAGGGCTAGGCTACGGTACTGCCTGGCGGTGATTAGCCGCGCAGCAGGGACAGCACGCCGTTAGGCAGCGAGTTGGCCTGGGCCAGCATCGCGGTACCTGCCTGTTGCAGGATCTGGCCGCGCGTCAGCTTGGCTGTTTCCGATGCGAAGTCGGTATCCTGGATGCGGCTACGCGATGCCGACAGGTTTTCCGAAGTCGATTCCAGGTTGCTCACTGCCGTTTCAAAGCGCGACTGCAAGGCACCGAAGGTCGCGCGCTGGCTGTTGACACTGGCCAGTGCGGAATCGAGAATCTTCAGCGCTTTGTTCGAACCTTCGACAGTCGATACGTCGATGCTGGACACCGAATTGAGTGTCGCCGGACCAGTGGCCACGCCATTGCCGGCGGTAACTGTACCCAGCGAGAAACCCTTGTCGGAGTTCATCGAGATATAACCCATCGTGACTGCCGAGCCGCCGGTTGCAACCGTGGCGGCAGCCGTCGCCGTACCATCGGCGCCGATCGATGCCGCCGTGAATGACGATGCCGTGCTCTTGTTTTCCAGCTTGATGTTGTTGCCGGCAATGTTGGTCAGCACCAGGCCGTCTTTGGCGTCGTTCAGCTTGGCAGTAACGCCGGTGGTGGACGACACATCATTGAAGGCGCTCACTGCCGATGCCAGGCCCGATGCGTTGTTCGCGCCCACCGTGAAGGTCACGTTCGAGGCGGTGCCGTTGTCGGAGGTGACTGCCAGCGAATACACGCCATTGGCCGTAAACTTGACTGCTTCTTCGGTCTTGGCGGTTGCCGTCACGCCCGTATCGGAGGTCTTGCCGTTGATGCTGGCTGCCAGGGTTTGCGCGGTGTCGGTGGTGGTTGCCGTCACCGTTGCCGTTTTCAGGCCCTGGATGTCAAAGGTGCCGCCGCTGTAGGCAGTACCGGTCGTGGTCGTGGCTGGTGGCGCCGCCGACGACTGGTTGTTGCCGTAGTTATTGGTACGGAAGTTGGCGGTCGTGGCCTGGATGGTCTGGCCAGCGTTGGCGCCCACCTGGAACGATGCCGAGCCGAACGAGCCGTCGAGCAGTTTCAGGCCGTTGAACTCCGACGTTTGCGAGATGCGGTCGGCTTCCGACAGCAACTGGCCTACCTCGGCCTGGATTGCCTTGCGGTCGCCGGCCGAGTTGGTGGCGTTTGCCGACTGTACCGACAGTTCGCGGACACGTTGCAGAATGTCGCCCGTCGATTGCAGCGAACCCTCGGCCGTTTGCAGCAGCGACACGCCGTCGTTGGCATTGCGCTTGGCTTGATCGAGACCGCGGATTTGCGACGTGAAGCGCTCGGAAATCGCCAGGCCCGCAGCATCGTCTTTTGCGCTATTGATGCGCAAACCCGAGGACAGGCGTTGCAATGAGGTGGACAGGGCGGACTGCGACGTGCTCAGGTTGCGTTGCGCATTCAGTGACGCGGTATTGGTATTGATTACTGAGGCCATTTTGAAGCTCCTTGCTATATGTTTTGGCTATATGCCTGGTACCTTGGTCCGCCCCTCCGTTCCGGGACACTCACACCGCAGTTATATTCATTAACGGAATGCCGTATGGAAAGTTTAGGAAAGGAAAGGCACTATATTTTTGTTTTTCACTCTCAAGTTGCCATGGATGAGGGCGTTTAAGCGACAGGATTTTCATAAACTTTAGGGTGGAAAATAATTAAATAGAAGAAATATTTTTTATTATTTTTTTATCAAAAAAATCCCCGGCGGGAAAAATCCGGCCGGGGATGAGCGTGGTGGGCAGGCGCGCCGTGGCGGCGCCCGGGTGATGCGGTTTAACGTCCTTGCAGCAGCGACAGCACGCCGTTGGGCAGCGAGTTGGCCTGGGCCAGCATGGCCGTGCCTGCCTGTTGCAGGATCTGGCCGCGCGTCAGCTTGGCCGTTTCCGCCGCAAAGTCCGTGTCCTGGATGCGCGAGCGTGAAGCCGACAGGTTTTCCGACGTCGATTGCAGGCTGGTGACGGCGGTTTCAAAACGCGACTGCAAGGCGCCGAACGTGGCGCGCTGGCTGTTGACGGAAGCGAGTGCCGAATCGAGCACCTTGAGCGCGTCGGAGGCGCCCTTGACGCTCGATACGTCGATGCCGGACACCGAGTTCAGCTTGGAGCCGCCGGCCGTGACGGCATTGGTGCCCGTGACGGTGCCGATCGAGAAGCCCTTGTCGGAATTCATCGAAATATAGCCCATGGTGGTGGCCGTGCCGCCGCTGGCAGCGATGGTGGCGGTGGTGCCTACCGTACCGGCGCTGTTGATGGCCGCTGCCGTGATGGTCGAAGCAGCGTTGGTGCTGTTGTTTTGCAAGGTGATATTGTTGCCGGCAGCATTCGTCAGGATCAGGCCATTGTTGCTGCTGTTCAGCTTTGCAGTCACGCCGGTCGAGGCCGAGGCATCGTTGAACGCGCTGACCGATGCGGCCAGGGTCGTCGCATTGAGCGGATTGCCAACGGTGAAGGCCACGTTGGCAGCCGTGCCATTATCGGAAATAACGCCCAGTGAATACACGCCGCCAGCAACAAAGGTGGCCGATTCTTCGGTTTTCGCCGAGGCGGTCACGCCGGTTTTTTCGCTGGCGCCATTGATGTTGGTGGCCAGTGTCTGTGCCGTATCCAGGGTGCCGACCGTGATGGTGGCCGATTGCAAGCCCTGGATATCGAACGAGCCAGCGCTGTAGGCGGTGCCTGCGGTGCTGGTGGCTGGCGCGGTGGTGCCCACTTCATTGTTGCCGTAGTTATTCGTGCGGAAATTGGCGGTCGTGGCCTGGATGGTCTGGCCGGAGTTGGCGCCGACCTGGAAGGTGGCCGAGCCAAACGAGCCATCGAGCAATTTCAAGCCATTGAATTCCGACGTTTGCGAAATACGGTCCGCTTCCGACAGCAGTTGGCCAACTTCCTGCTGGATCGCTTTGCGGTCGCCTGCCGAGTTGGTGGCATTGGCCGATTGCACGGACAATTCACGGATGCGTTGCAGGATATCGCCCGTCGATTGCAGGGAACCTTCAGCCGTTTGCAGCAGCGAGATGCCATCGTTGGCATTGCGGCGTGCTTGATCGAGACCGCGGATTTGCGAGGTGAAACGCTCGGAAATTGCCAGCCCTGCAGCGTCGTCTTTCGCGCTGTTGATGCGCAGACCGGACGACAGGCGTTGCAGGGAGGTGGAGAGTGCGGATTGCGAAGCGCCCAGATTGCGTTGCGAATTGAGCGATGCGATATTGGTATTGATAACTGCGGCCATTTTGATGCTCCCGATGTGCGGGTTTTGGCTCTGTGCCTGCTCACCTTGGTCTGCTCCCGCCTTCCGGAGCACTCAAACCGTAGTTGTAAAGATTAACGGAAGCTGGCCAGAAAAGTTTAGGGCTCAAAAGCAACTTTTTTCGTGTTTTCCCCTATGAAGGGCAAGTGGCGCCGGCCCTATACGGCAGTGTTTTTTGATACTTTATGGCAAAAATAAAAAAAATAATTGCCAGATCAGGGGGTGAAAACAGCGATTTTTGAGTTTGATGGGCAAAAAAATGCCCGCTTGGTGGCGGGCATGGGAGGCGATGGCGTGAAATGTGCGGCTAGTCGGCCACCACCACGCGGTTCTTGCCGGTCTGCTTGGCCTGGTACATCGCGCGGTCGGCGCGCTTGACCAGTTCGACCTGGTCTTCATTGGGCTGGCGCAGGGCCACGCCGGCGGAAAAGGTGATCAGCACTTTTTCATTGTCATGCAGGAAGAAGTGGCGGGTCAGTTCGCGCTGTAGCCGCGTCATGGTCGAGGACGCCGCTTCGACCGTGGTTTCCGGCAGCAAAATCAAGAATTCTTCGCCGCCGAAGCGGGCGATGACGTCCATCGAGCGCAGCGTTTCCTTGACGATTTTTACCAGGTGTTTCAACGCGGCATCGCCTGCCAGGTGGCCATAGGTGTCGTTCAGGCGCTTGAAGTCGTCCAGGTCCAGCATGGCGATGCACAGCGGCGTGCCACGGCGGTCCGAGCGCGCCGTTTCGCGCTCGAACACATCGTCCAGGCCACGCCGGTTCAGGCTGCCCGTCAGCTGGTCTTCTCGCACCAGTTCGCTCATATGCTGGAGTTTGGCTTCCAGCGTGTGGATGCGCTGTTCCGCATCCTGCACTTCCTGGCGCGCCAGTACCATCTTGTCGCGCGCGCGCAGGGCTTCGGTCTGCACCATGCGCGTTTCATGCAGCACCGCGTCGAGCACCTGGTTCAGGTCGGTGATGTTTTCCGCCTGGCTGATCTTTTCGGAATAGCCGCCGATCTTTTCATGGAAGTCGCCGGTGCTGGCGGCCACCTGGCCCAGACGGTCGATAAAGGTCATCATCATGTTCTTGACGGTCAGCTTGACGTCCGAAAGACTGTGCTTGAGCTGGCTTTGCTTGTAGATGACTTCCTTCAGGCTGCGCGTGGCGTCTTCCAGCGCGCGCTGGTCGAGCGGGCCGGCGATCAGGTTCTGCACCGCGTCGACCTGGCCGCGCAGCCAGCTGTCGTCGTCGAGCAGCTGGCTGACGTTGTCCAGCAGCAGCTTGAACAGGCGCAGCAGCAGCTCCTGCTGCTCGGCCGTGTCGCCGCTCTTCAGTTCGATCTGATAGCACAGCTGTTTCAGCCGCAGCGCCGCTTCGTTCAGCGCGTCTTCCGTGTGCGCCTGCTTGATGGCCGCGCCCAGCGATTCGGCTTCTTCCACCAGCGCCGGCGTGCCGGTCAGCAGGGTCGCCACGGCAAAGCCCAAGGTGCGGCTCAGCAGTTCGCGCAGGGTGCGCGTCTGTTCGCCGTCCGGCAATGGCGGCAATTCGATGCCGCCTCCCTTGCGTGCCTGCTGCTTGTCGGACAGTTGCGCCAGCGCGCGCGCATAGCTGTCCCAGTCGCGCGCTTTGAGGGCGCGCTGGAAGCGGCGGCCATAGTCGCCCAGCTCGCCGCCCGATTCGCTCATCTTCGCGGCAAACTGGCCCAGCACGTTTTCGGCGCCATTGTCCGGTACTGCGCTGGCGGCCAGCACGGCAGCCGGTGCGGCGGACTCCGCCGGCTCGCTGATGCCGGCAATTTCATTGTAGATATCGCGGTAGGCGTTCGGCGTGGGCGCAATGCGGCGCGTGGCCAGGCGGCGAAACGCTTCGCGCGCAATGTCGGCGGGGTTGGCGGCGCCGGCGACGGTGCTCGCAGGGGCACCGGCAGTCACGCTGGCCGGCGAAGAGGGCAATTTACTGGACATGTAGGCACGGCCTTTTTGGATATTTGCTAATTATCGCCATGATATGCGAGTTGGCATAGCAGGTATTCTTCGAGAAGCAAGGCGAAGGGGAGCCAATTCGCGTGATACGCTGCCGGGGCCGCCTGTTTGCAGCGTCTTCATGGCTCCGGTACCTATTCCACCAGCTGGTTGCGGATCGCGTAATGGGTCAGTTCGGCACTGTTTTTCAGCTTCATTTTCAGCAACAGCCGCGCGCGGTATTCGCTGACCGTCTTGGCCGACAGTTTCAGTTCTTCGGCGATCGCGCCCACCGTCTTGCCCGAGGCAATCAGCACCAGGGTCTGGTATTCGCGGTCCGACAGCGTTTCGTGCAGCGCCGTTTCATGGTCTTCGCCCACCGTGTTGGCCAGTTCCTGAGCCAGTGCGGCGCTGATGTATTTCAGGCCCTCGGCCACCTGGCGGATGGCGGTCACCAGTTCGCGCGGCGCGCTCTGCTTGGTGAGGTAGCCGGCCGCCCCCGCTTTCAGCGAGCGGATCGCATACTGGTCTTCGCGGTGCATCGACAGCATCAGTACGGCCAGTTCCGGCTTTTCCTTCTTGATCTGCTTGAGCACGTCGATCCCGCTGCGGTCGGGCAGGGAAATGTCGAGCAGCATGACCTGGCATTTCGAGGCGCGAAAACGCTTGATCGCATCGTGGCCGTTTTCAGCCTCGCCGGCCACGATGATGTCCTTGGTATCGGCCAGGATCTGTTTCAGGCCCTCGCGCACGATCGCATGGTCGTCGGCGATAAACACGCGGATAGTGGCTTTTTCTTTCATGACTGCATTCGTTTCTGCATGTGCTTCATCGTTGATTCGTATTTACTGGCAAACCTGCTTGCGCGGGGGCATCGGCTGCAGCCGCTATTATCGCCGCTCGGGGCGTCGCCAGCCCGATTTTTATGGTCAGCACGGTCCCGCCGCCCGGCGCATCGGCCAGGCTGAGGGTGCCTTGCAATGCGCTGGCGCGTTCGATCATGCCGCGGATGCCGAACGATTGCGGCTTGGCGCGGTCTGACAGGCGCATGCCGACGCCATTGTCGGTAATTGACAGGCGGATATGCTGGCGCTGGGTCACCAGGCGCACCGCCACCTGGCTGGCGTGCGCATGCTTGGCGATATTGGTCAGCGCTTCCTGGGCGATGCGAAACACGGTGGTGGCCTGGTCCAGGCTCAGCTCGACCTCCTTGCGGTTCGAGGAAAACGTGCATTCGATGCCGGCCTGGCGCGCAAATTCCTTGACCTGCCAGTCGAGCGCGGCAACGATGCCCAGGTCCAGCATGGACGGGCGCAGGTCGAGCGAGATGCGGTGCACGGCGTCGATGCTGCGGTCGACCAGCGCATCGACGTAGGCCGCTTTCTCCAGCAATGCAGCATTGTCTGGCGGCAAGCGGCTGCTCAGCATTGCCAGCGCCATCTTGATCGCCGTCAGGTTGCCGCCCAGTTCGTCGTGCAGCTCGCGTGCCAGCCGCGTGCGCTCCTGTTCCTTGACCTTGTCGATATGCGCCGTCAGCTCGGCCAGGCGGGCGCGCGACTGGCGCACTTCGATCTGCTCCAGCCGGCTTTCCGTAATATTGGTCATGATGCCTTCCCACTGCACCGTGCCGTCCGCCAGCGCGCGCGGCGTGGAACGCAGGTTGATCCACTTGACGTCTTTCCACGCGTCGACCCAGATGCGGCCTTCCCAGTTCCAGCTCCACAGCGCGCTTTTCGACGCCAGCATCGACTCGCGGTAGGAGGCGCGGTCGTCAGCCAGGATCAGTTCATGAAACAGTTCCGGCTGCGCATGCAGTTGTGCCGGAGACAGGCCCAGCAAGGCCTGGCAGCCATCGCTCAGGTAGGGGAAGCCGGGGCGGCCGTGCGCATCCAGACTGAACTGGTACACCAGGCCCGGCGTATTCGACACGATGGCGTTGAAGCGCGACTGCACCTGGGCCAGGGCGGCGGCGGTTGCCTGCGGCGTCGCGAGATCGTCGCCAACGGCCAGGATCAGCGCGCGGCCGTGATGGTTGACGCGCGACAGGCGCAGCGTCAGCGCATAGGCGCTGGCGTCGCGCCGCCGCTGCAGCACCGGCACGCTGGCCTGGGCGCCGATTTCTTCGCTCAAGCTGGCTGGCTGGTCGGCCGGCCATTGCGGCGCCAGTTGCCGCATGGTCATGGCTTGCAGCTCGTGCAAGGCATAGCGCAGGTTGTCGCAGGCGGCAAGATTGGCATCCAGCACTTGCAGGGTCGCCGCATCGAACAGATAGATTTCACTGGCGGCGGCCTGCATGGCGGGCGCCAGCCGGGGCGTGGTGGACGGGGAGGACAAGGTTGGCATGGACGTGTCTTTCTTTATCAGCGGCGCGCGCGCCAGAACGCGGCAAACCGGCGCAGCACGCGCGCCGGGCGCGAATTGTGGCGGCCGGGCCTGCCTTTGTAAAGGCGGCGCCACCAAACGCGGCGCGCGCGGCCCAGCATGGCCGACAGGCGGCTGGTACGGCGCCACGCATGCGTCGCCTGCAGCCGGGCGATCCAGCGGTCCTTGGTTTCCATGAAGCGGCCGTGCCAGCGGGCAAACCACGGCAGGGTCAAGAGGGTAGGGCGCGTCAGCGTATACAGGCGCGCGACGGCGGCGGCGCCACCGAGCTTGGCCGCGACGATCACGCCGATGCCTGAAAACGCATGGCCGCGCGCAATCGCCAGCAGCGCCAGCAGCTTGACGGGGAACAGCAGCACCGCCGGCAGCACGAACACGGCCAGCGCCCAGTATGGCGGCAGGCGCACGATCCACGCTTCGAGCGCATGCAGCGGCGGAAACTGCGCCAGTACCCGCATCGCCCGCGCCCCGTTCGCCCACAGCCATTCCTCGATCAGCAGGAAAATCGCCGCCAGGTAGACCAGGGGCGCGAACAGCCAGCGCCTGAAACGGTATGGTTTTTTCATCCGGCTCCAAAAATGTTACCTCGATGATACGTCAAAAAAGCCCGCACACGCGCCGGTGAGCGCCGCTCCGTGGGGCTACAATAGGCATATGAATAAAGCATTTGTAAAAGAGTCGGACAACGACGACGATGAAGAAGCCATCGCGCTGGCGCTGGCCATCCCCGCCGGTGCCAAGAATTACATCACGCCGGCCGGCTACCAGCGCATCCGCAGCGAGCTGCTGCAGCTGATCGACGTCGACCGTCCGGAAGTAGTGCGCATCGTGCACTGGGCCGCCTCGAACGGCGACCGCTCGGAAAACGGCGACTATATCTACGGCAAGCGCCGCCTGCGCGAAATCGACCGCCGCATCCGCTTCCTCACCAAGCGCATGGACCTGGCCGCCATCGTCGACCCCAGCGTGCACCATGGCAACGACCAGGTCTTCTTCGGCGCCACCGTCACCTATCTGACCAGCGACGGCGAGACGCACACCATCACCATCGTCGGCATCGACGAGTTCGATCCGCTCAATGGCAAGATCAGCTGGGTCTCGCCGATGGCGCGCGCCATTACCAAGGCCCGCGAAGGCGACGTGATTGTATTGAATACACCGCTGGGGGCGCAGGAGCTGGAGTTGCTGGAAGTGACGTATCCGGCGCCGGGGGAGGGGTAGCTTGCGGTGGCGCAGGGAACTTCGGCCGTAGGACTGCCATGCTGGGGATTTCCTGATCGGGAGAGCGCGCCATGCCCCGTACTGCACGATTGTTCCTGCCTGGAATGCCCTTGCATGTCGTACAGCGCGGTGCTGACAGGCAGGACTGTTTTTTCGAAGCAGCCGATTATCGCTGGTATCTGCAGCAGTTGCAGCGACATTGCCGACAGCAGGAGTGTTCGTTGCATGCGTATGTGCTGATGACCAATCACGTGCATCTGCTGGTGTCTGCACAGAAGATCCAGAATATTTCTCGGTTGATGAAGTCGCTGAATCAGGATTATGCGCACTACATCAACTGGCGCCACCATCGCACCGGGCCCTTGTGGGATGGACGCTACAAGTCTTGCGTCGTGCGGGACGCGACCTATTTATTGGTGTGCCAGCGCTATATCGAACTCAATCCTGTACGCGCCGGCATGGTGCGATATCCGGGAAATTACAGATGGTCGAGCTATCGTGGCAATGCGGAAGGGCGAAGCGATCCGCTGATTGAGCCGCATCCGCTTTACTTTGGTCTTGGTGGCAGTCCGGGTGGCAGGCAGCAGGCGTATGCTGCTTTATTTCAGGCCGATGAGGGAAATGCGTTTCAGGCATTGCGTGACGCCAGCCGCAGCAATGCTGTCATCGGCAGTGCGGAGTTCCTGCAGGAAATTCAAACCCGCAAAGCGTGAATGCCGGGGTCGGACCCTCAGGGTCCGACCCCAGTCTGCGCCTTGGGGTTTAATTGCGTTCGCGCAGAATCCGGTTGACCCCGGCCACCCGGCGCACATTGCGCAGCAAGGCGGCCAGGTGCACGCGGTCCTTGACCTGTACCGTGAAGCGCAACTGGTCGAGCACATTGTCCTTGTCCTCGTCCATGCCGACATAGATGATGTTGGCGTCGGACTCGCCGATTTCGGCGGCCACGCGTGCCAGGATGCCGCGCTCGCTGTTGATCAGCACCTTGATGCGGCAGTCGAAGCGGCGGTTCAGCTCGGTTCCCCAGCGCACCGCGATCCAGCGGTCCGGTTCCTTGATGCGCTGGCGCTTGGCCTGGGTGCAGTCGCTGGTATGCACCAGCAAACCCTGGTCGCGGCGCAGCTGGCCGATGATCTGGTCGCCCGGGATCGGCAGGCAGCACGGCGCCAGTTGCACCGACACGCCTTCGCTGCCGCAGATGGTGACCGGGTCGAGCTCGCTGCCGCTGTTGTGCTCCACCGGCATGCTGGCCGCTTCGCCGCCGATCAGGCCAAAGATGTGGCGCGCCACCAGCGTGGCCATGCGCTTGCCGATGCCGATGTCGGCATACAGCTCGTCGAGCGAATTGGCGCTCGATTCGTTGAGCAGGCGCTCGACCAGCGGCTCGGGCAGGTCGGCGTCGATGTTCAGCGTCAGCAAAGCCTGCGACATCAGTTGCTGGCCCAGCGAAATCGACTCGGGCAGGTTGATCGTGCGCAGGTGGTGGCGGATCGCCGAACGGGCTTTGCCGGTACGCACGAACGACAGCCAGGTCGGGCTCGGGCGCGAGGCGGAGTCGGTAATGATCTCGATGATGTCGCCATTGTGCAGCTCGGTGCGCAGTGGCGAGGTTTCGTTGTTGATCTTGACAGCCACGGTCTGGTCGCCGATGCCGGTGTGGATCGAATAGGCGAAGTCGATGGCGGTGGCGCCGCGCGGCAGGGCGATGATTTTCGACTTCGGCGTAAACACATACACGGAATCGGGGAACAGGTCGACCTTGACGTGTTCCAGGAACTCGGCCGAGTCGCCCGTCTGCTGCTGGATGTCGAGCAGCGATTGCAGCCACGCATGGGTGCGCTGCTGCAGGTCGGACGGGTTCGATTCGCCGCTCTTGTACAGCCAGTGCGCCGCCACGCCAGATTCGGCCGTGCGGTGCATTTCCTGGGTACGGATCTGGAATTCCACCGGCGTGCCGTACGGACCGATGACGGTCGTGTGCAGCGACTGATAGCCGTTCAGCTTGCGGATCGCGATGTAATCCTTGAACTTGCCCGGCATCGGCTTGTACAGGCTGTGCAAGGTACCCAGCGTGACATAGCAGTCGGCAAAGCTGTTCACCACCACGCGGAAGCCATACACATCGAGCACCTGCGAAAACGACAGGTGCTTGCTGCGCATCTTTTTATAGATGTCGTGCAGCGACTTTTCGCGCCCCGTCACTTCGGAGTCGATCTCGGCCATGGACAGCGTGCTTTTCACCGCTTCCATGATCTTGTTGACCACTTCGCGCCGGTTGCCACGCGCCGCCTTGACAGCTTTCGCCAGGGTGCGGTAGCGCATCGGATGCAGGTGCGAGAACGACAGGTCCTGCAGCTCGCGGAAAATATTGTTCAGGCCCAGGCGGTGCGCGATCGGCACGTACACTTCCATGGTCTCGCCGGCGATGCGCGCCTTTTTTGCCGCCGTCATGAAGTCCAGCGTGCGCATATTGTGCAGGCGGTCGGCCAGCTTGATCAGGATGACGCGCACGTCGGACGCCATCGCCAGCAGCATCTTGCGGAAGTTTTCCGCCTGCGCCTCGATCTGGCTCTGGAATTCGATCTTTTCCAGCTTCGACAGGCCATCGACCAGATGCGCGACGGGTGCGCCGAAGCGCTCGATCAGTTCGTCTTTCTTGACGTCCTGGTCTTCCATCACATCGTGCAGCAGGGCAGCCATGATGGCCTGCGCGTCGAGCTTCCAGTCGGCGCAGATTTCGGCCACGGCGATCGGGTGCGAGATATACGGCTCGCCCGAGCGGCGCATCTGGCCCAGGTGCATTTCGTCCGAGAAGCGGTAGGCTTCCTTGACTTTTTTCAGGTCGGCGGGGGAAAGGTATTCGGCCAGCTTGTCCATCAGGTGGCTGACGGAGGCCACCCCAGGCACCGGCGCCGGTGCGGCTGACGTGGGAACGCCTGGCGCATTGGTGCCCTGCGGTTTTGCCGCCTGGCGCGGAGCCAGGGTCGGCGGTGCTGCTGAAGTCGTGTCGGCTGGGGTCAGACTCATAAAACGTCGCGTTACTTCGCAGTGTGAATAAAGGAAAAATCAGAACCAGGGATCAGCACTGTTCCGTCACGCGGGATCCCTTACATCGGAACCTTTTTCAGCATCTCGATGCCGACCTTGCCGGCAGCGATTTCGCGCAGGGCGACGACGGTAGGCTTGTCCTTGGCTTCGACTTTAGGCGTGTGGCCTTGCAGCAACTGGCGTGCGCGGTAGGTCGCTGCCAGGGTCAGCTGGAAACGGTTAGGGATTTGTTTCAGGCAATCTTCAATGGTAATACGGGCCATGGTAACTCCTAATTGATTGGTGCGTGGCGCTGTGTGAACTGTGGTGCACGATGAAAGAGCGGGCGGAAAGCCTACTCCGCATGCAGGCCCAGTTGGGCGAAAAGCGAGGCGTTGCGGGCCGCTTGTTGCGCAAACCGGCAACGGGCCGCTCTCACGATCGCGCTCAGTTCGGACAAAGCGACCGTAAACTCTTCATTGATAATAACATATTCGAACTCTGGCGCGTGTGCGATTTCGCCGCCGGCCGCCAGCAGGCGGCGCGTGATTACGTGCGGCTCGTCCTGGCCACGCTTGTTCAGGCGCTCTTCCAGCGCATCGATCGATGGCGGCAAAATGAAAATGCCGGCCGCGCGCGGGAACTGCTTGCGCACCTGGCGCGCGCCCTGCCAGTCGATTTCCAGCAGAATATCGGTGCCGGCCGCCATCTGCTGCTCGACCATGATGCGCGAGGTGCCATAGTAATTGCCGTGCACTTCGGCCCACTCCAGGAACTCGCCCTTGTCGGCGCGCGCAATGAAGTCCTCGGCGCTGGTGAAATAGTATTCGCGGCCGTGCTCTTCGCCAGGGCGCGGGGCGCGGGTGGTGGTCGAGATCGACAGTTTGATGGCCGGTTCCTGCGCCAGCAGCGCGTTGACCAGCGTCGATTTGCCGGCGCCGGAAGGGGCGGCGACCACGAACAGGCTGCCAGAGAAGGCGGTAGGGTGGCTCATGCGGGATCTTTCCATATAGCGTGTGAGGTCGGCGCTTTCCTTGTGCGACAGCGCCCGGGGGCGGTATTTTACCAAGACCGGGGCTTGCTGGTCATCAATTTCGATGGACGCTGTTGCGCCGGCGCGGCAAGCCTGGCTAGCGCGGCAGCCTGCCGAATACGATCTCGCCGCTGTTGAGCACGATGGCGCGGCCATTGACGTCGGTGCAGTCGCGGTTGCTGATGCGCACGACGGCGCCGTCGACCGACACTTCCACGCCCAGGCTGGTGCGCGAGCACAGGCGGTAGGAGGCCGCGTCGACGCCCGCATAAATCGAGGCGCCCCGTTCCTTGAGCGGCACGCAGCCGGCCGCGCACGCTTCGATGGCGTACGGCGATGGCGGCTGCGCAGCAGGACCCTGGGCCCGGGCGGCCGATGCCAGCGCCGCGCCGATAAACATCCACTTGCCGGCCATGCGCATCGCCTACTCCAGGTTCTGTACTTGTTCGCGCATCTGCTCGATCAGCAGCTTCAGGTCCATCGAGGCGTCGGCCAGTTCCTTGACCGAGGCCTTGGCGCCCAGCGTGTTCGCTTCGCGGTTCAGTTCCTGCATCATGAAGTCCAGGCGCTTGCCCACCTGGCCGCCCTTGGTCAGGATATGGCGCGTCTCGCCCAGGTGGGCCGACAGGCGCGCCAGTTCTTCCGACACGTCGATGCGGATGCCGTACAGGATCACTTCCTGGCGGATGCGTTCCATCGCATCCTGGCGCGACAGCGCCGAGTTCGAGCCCTGGCTGGCCAGGCCCAGCGCGTCCTGCATGCGCTCGATGGCTTTTTGCTGGAAGGCCGCCACCACTTGCGGAATCAGGGGGGTAATGCGCTTGACGATGGCTTCCATCGCTTCGATGCGGGCAATCAGTACCGCTTCGAGCGCCGCGCCTTCGCGCTTGCGGCTGTCGACAAAGGCGGCAATCGTGCGGCGGGTCAGCGCGCTGACGTCGGCCTGCAAGGACTCCTGGCCCACTTGCGCTTCTTCGATCACGCCGGGCCAGCGCAGCAGTTCGGCCACCGACATGACCGGCGCGGAGACGAAATGCTGGCCCACTTCCGCTTGCAATCGTGCCAGCTCGGCCAGCAGGGGCAGGTTCAGCGCCTGCGTGCCGGCGGTGGCGGCCTTGCGGCCAAAGCTCAGTCGTACTTCCACCTTGCCACGCGTGATGGCGGACATGACGGCGGCGCGCAAGTCAGGCTCGAGCGTGCGCAAATCGTCGTTGATACGGAATTGCAGGTCGAGAAAGCGCGAATTGACGCTCTTGATTTCAATTGTCAACGTGCCTGCAGCCCCTTCGCTGGTGGCAACCGCGTAGCCTGTCATGCTTGAAATGCTCAAAGGATTCCCCGATTTGGTCTTGTATACAGTCACTTATACACTTAATCAGCCAGCGCAGGCAAGACCGCCCGCACCGGAAAAACAGTGTTATCCGGGCGTGGTATGCCGTCCGTTGCTGATCATTGCTCAATATTGCGTGTTTTACGGCATTGTAAATAAAATTGTATCTGGCGGGGCAGGAATGTATGGATCGTGTACGTGTTGCTTTTTAAGCAGATCAGCGGCGCGCTGGCGGCGGCATTCTTGCTGGCGCGCGGTGTTAAAATCGCTGCCGCATTCCAACCCTACAGGACACTCCATGACATTTGAATCCCGCCCGAGCGGCCGCGCCGTCGACGCGCTGCGCGCCATCCGCATCACCCGCCAGTACACCAAGCATGCCGAAGGCTCGGTGCTGATCGAGTGCGGCGACACCAAAGTCATCTGCACCGCCAGCATCGAAGACAAGGTGCCGGGCTTCCTGAAGGGCAAAGGACAGGGCTGGCTGACAGCCGAATACGGCATGCTGCCCCGTTCGACCCACACCCGCATGGACCGCGAAGCGGCGCGCGGCAAGCAGTCTGGCCGCACCCAGGAAATCCAGCGCCTGATCGGCCGCTCGCTGCGCGCCGCGTTCGACCTGCAGGCCTTCGGCGAGCGCACCCTGCACCTCGATTGCGACGTGATCCAGGCCGACGGCGGTACGCGCACGGCCTCGATCACGGGCGCCATGGTGGCCGCCTACGACGCGTTTGCGCAGCTGCAGGCGCGCGGCGCGATCACGGCGATTCCCGTGAAAAGCTTTGTCGCCGCCATCTCGGTCGGCGTCTACCAGGGCATGCCGGTACTCGACCTCGATTACGTGGAAGACTCGAACTGCGACACCGACATGAACGTGGTGATGACGGAAGCGGGCCACTTCATCGAAGTGCAGGGCACGGCCGAAGGCGCCGCGTTCGACCGCGCCGGCATGAACCGCCTGCTGGACCTGGCGCAGGGCGGCATCGCCGACCTGGTCAGGCTGCAAAAGCAGGCGCTGGGCCTGTAATGGCCGAAGGTGAGGGGCGCGCAAAAGGTTTACAATGTCGGCACTTTACACGGACCACTGCACGGACCACTGACATGACCCAACGCCTCATCCTCGCCTCCAACAACGCCGGCAAGCTCAAGGAATTCGACACGCTGCTCTCGACCATCGGCTTTGCCGTGCACGCCCAGGGAGAGTACGGCGTGCCGGAGGCCGACGAGCCGTTCCATACCTTTGTCGAAAACGCGCTGCAGAAAGCCCGCCACGCGTCGCGCCTGACCGGCCTGCCGGCACTGGCCGACGATTCGGGCGTGTGCGTCAATGCGCTGGGCGGCGCGCCGGGCGTGTATTCGGCGCGCTATGCGGGCGAGCCGAAGTCGGACGCGGCCAACAGCGCCAAACTGATCGCCGACCTCGAACCGCACGCCGACAAGTCGGCCTATTACTACTGCGTGCTGGTGTATGTGCGCCATGCGGACGACCCGCAGCCGGTGATCGCCGATGCGCGCTGGCATGGCGAAATGATCGCCACGCCGCGCGGCGAGGGCGGCTTCGGCTACGATCCGCACTTTTATATCCCGGCCCTGGGCAAGTGCGCGGCCGAGCTCACTTCCGCGGAAAAGAACGCCCTGTCGCACCGCGGCCAGGCCTTGCGCGTGCTGGTCGAGAAACTGCGATGATCCCGATCAAAGTCGCCGGCAGCATCGCCCGGCCCGGCAGCAAGCCCGCCCATGCGCCCGCGCCGCAGGAAGGCATTTCCGGCGCGGCCGGCGCGGCACTCAAGTACCTGCAACCGGGCGCCCTGAACCTGACGGCCCTGCCGCCGCTGTCGCTGTACATCCATTTTCCGTGGTGCGTGAAGAAATGCCCGTACTGCGACTTCAATTCGCACGAGGTACGCCAGGAACAGGGCTTTCCGGAAGACGAATACCTGGCGGCGCTGCGGCTGGACCTGGAAATGGCGCTGCCGCTGATCTGGGGCCGCAGGATCCACACCATCTTTATCGGCGGCGGCACGCCCAGCCTGATGTCGGCGGCGGGGCTGGACCGGCTGATGTCGGACGTGCGCACCCTGCTGCCGCTGGAGCCGGACTGCGAAATCACGATGGAGGCCAACCCCGGCACCTTCGAGACGGAAAAATTCAAGTCCTACCGCGCCAGCGGCATCAACCGCCTGTCGGTCGGCATCCAGAGTTTCAACGGCCGCCACCTGCAAGCGCTGGGCCGCATCCACGACGACAGCGAGGCGCGCCGCGCGGTGGAAATCGCGCATGCGCATTTCGACAATTTCAATCTCGACCTGATGTACGCGCTGCCGTCGCAGACGCTGGCCGAGGCACAGGCGGACCTGGAGACGGCGCTGTCGTTCGCGCCGCCGCACCTGTCGCTGTACCACCTGACGCTGGAGCCGAACACCCTGTTCGCCAAGTATCCGCCGGTGCTGCCCGACGACGACGACAGCGCCGATATCGCCGACATGGTGGCCGCGCGCGCGGCCGAGGCGGGCTATGGCCGCTATGAAGTGTCGGCCTATGCCCAGCCGGGCCGGCAGGCGCGCCACAACCGCAATTACTGGGAGTTCGGCGACTATCTCGGCATCGGCGCCGGCGCCCATACCAAGATCTCGTTCCCGCACCGCGTGCTGCGCCAGGCCCGCTACAAGCAGCCGCGCGCCTACATGGATGCGGTACGCAACGGCAATCCGGTGCAGGAAGAGCGCGAACTGGCGCGCGAGGAAATGGGTTTTGAATTCATGCTCAACACCCTGCGCCTGACGGGCGGTTTTGCGCCGAACCTGTTCGCCGAACGCACCGGCCTGGCGCTGAACGCCATCGAGCAGCCGCTCAATGCGGCCGAAGCGAAGGGCCTGCTGTACCGCGATCACCAGATCATCCGGCCCACCGAGCTGGGCCTGAGTTTTCTCAACGACCTGCAGCAGATGTTCCTGGAAGAGTAATCACTGTACGCCGGCGGCGCGCAATCGCTGCAGCTTGCCGGCGTAGAGCGCCTGGTCGCCGCGCAGGGTGCTGCTCTGCATGGCCAGTTCCAGCTGCCTGCCGGCCTGCGGCCATTGGCCCAGCTGCGCATGGGCCTTGGCCAGCCAGAAGTGAAATTCATGGTAGTCGGGATCGCGCGCGATCTCGCGCTGGAACAGGCGCGCCGCACCCTGGTAGTCGCCTTGCTGCATGGCCAGCCGGCCCAGGTTGAAAAAATGGAACGGCGGCTCGGGCTGCAGCGCCAGCAGCCTGCTGCGCAGCAGCCGGGCTTCGCTGCCACGGCCCAGCCTGTCGAGCGCCTGCGCCAGGTTTGACAGCAGCACCGTATTGGCCGGCGAGCGTTCGAGCGCATGGGCCAGCGTGCGCTGCGCCGCATCGAGATCGCCGTGGCGCAGCTGGATGATGCCCAGCGTATTGAAGGCGCCGGCAAACGAGGGCTCCTGCACGATGGCGGCGCGGGCAAACCAGTAAGCCTGGTCGAGGTCGCCGCCGGCCATGGTCTCGGCCGCACGGTTGTTCAGATACATGGCCAGGATGGTGGACTCGCTGATCAGGCGCGTCCGCTGGCCCGTCAGGTCTTCGGCCGGCAGGAAATCGATCAGCAGCGAGGCGTCGGCGTCATAGCTGTCGGCGTTCTGCCCCAGCCGCCGGCCCAGCACCAGGTTGACGTGGCCGGCGACAAAATACGTGTCGCCGTCGCGGCTCCAGCTTTCTTCGCCCAGCACCGTCTGGTATTGAACTTCCAGCCCCATCTCGCGCGCCAGCGCGGCCGTCATCAGCACCAGCGACAGGCAATTGCCGCTGCGCGCGTCAAACGCCTGCGCCGCCGTGCGCGTCATGCTGGCCTCGTATTCCAGTTTCAGGCCGGCCTTGTCATACAGCGTCATGGCCAGCGCACGGCGCGGATTCCTGCTGCGCGCCGCGCGTGACAGGTCGACCCGCACATACTCGCGCATGGCCGGACTCGGCGCCAGCGCCAGCCGTGCATCGACCGGGGCGGCGGGCGCCCTGAAGCTGGCGTCGTTGAACAATTCGGATGGGGGCGGCGCCGATGGGGTGGTGCCGCAGGCGGCCAGCGCGGCGCACAGCATGAGCGGCAGCAGGCGCAAGTGGCCGAGCAGATGGCTGATCAAAGCGTTCATGGTCGCGGCTCCCGCAAGACGATGCCGGGCGCCGGGAAGAACTCTGCGAGGTGGTGCGCCCGTGCCACCTGCAAACCAGTATCGGCGGCGCCTGCGCCACTGTCAATGTGCCGTCAGAACTCTTCCCAGTCCTGCTCGCCGGCCGGCATGGCCGGTGCCTTGCGGGTAGCGGGCGGGCGCGCCGGCAGGGCCGGTTTTGCCAGGCTCTTGCGCGCGGCCTGGGGTGCCGGCACGGCCGCACGCGGCCGCGCCGGTGCCGCTGCCGGCGCCGCCAGCGACTGTTCCAGCCTGAAGCCGCCGGCCACCTGCGCCAGCCGCGCCGCCTGGTCCTGCATGCTTTCGGCGGCCGCCGCCGCTTCTTCCACCAGCGCGGCATTCTGCTGCGTGACCTGGTCCATCTGCGCGATGGCCTGGTTGACCTGGTCGATACCCATGCTCTGCTCGGCGCTGGCCGAGGTGATTTCGGCCATGATGTCGGTAACGCGGCGCACGCTGTCGACCACCTCGTTCATGGTGCTGCCGGCCTGCTGCACCAGCCGGCTGCCGCCGTTGACCTGCGCCACCGAGTCGTCGATCAGGCTCTTGATTTCTTTGGCGGCGCTGGCGGAGCGTTGCGCCAGGTTGCGCACTTCGGTCGCCACCACCGCAAAGCCGCGTCCCTGTTCGCCGGCGCGCGCCGCTTCGACCGCCGCGTTCAGCGCCAGGATATTGGTCTGGAAGGCGATGCCGTCGATCACGCCGATAATGTCGACGATTTTCTTCGACGACGCATCGATGGCGCCCATGGTGTCGACCACCTGGTTCACGATGCCGCCGCCCCGTTCCGCCACTTCCGACGCGGACAGCGCCAGCTGGTTGGCCTGGCGCGCATTGTCGGCGTTCTGCTTCACGGTGGAGGTCAGCTCTTCCATCGACGAGGCGGTTTCTTCGAGCGAGCTGGCCTGCTGTTCGGTGCGCGACGACAGGTCCTGGTTGCCGGCGGCGATCTCGGAAGACGCCGTGGCGATCGCATGGGTGCCCGTCTGCACTTCCGACACCACATTGGTCAGCGCATCGTTCATGCCTTTCAATGCGCGCATCAGGTCGCCCACTTCATCGCGCGTGGCGCTGCCGAACTGCGTGCGCAGGTCGCCGGTGGCAACGGTGGTGGCCACCTCGATGGCTGCCTGCAGCGGCTGGGTAATGGAACGCGTGATCAGCCACGCGCACAGGCTGCCGAAGACGATCATCAGCACGCCCAGCACCAGGGTCAGGTTCAGGCTGCGCGCATTGGCCTGTTCGATGGCGCGCGCCGTCTCGTCGATGGCCTGGCGCTGCTGGGCCAGGAAGCCCTGCACCCGGGCCTGGTAGGCTTCGGCGGCCGGCATGTACTGCTGCGTAAAGGCGCGCTCCGCATCAGCGGCCTGGCCGGTTTTTTTGGCCGCCATCACCGCCTGCTTGGCTTCCTGGTATACGCCGCGCACCTGCATCACGGCGGCAAACGCGGCCTTTTCCTGTTCGCCAGAGAGCATGCCTTCCACCTGTTTCAGCAGGCCGCCGCCCTTTTTGGTGCCGGCCGCGATCGCGTCGGCAAACGTCACCGACAGCGTTTCATCGGTGCTCCTGGCGATCAGGGTGGTGCGCTCGACGGCCGAATAGATCAGCAGGTACAGGTCGGAGGTCAGGCGCTCCTTGGCCAGCGGCTTTTCCATCATGGCGCGCGTGGCTTTGGCGTTATCCCAGGCGCTGATCACGGAAAACGAGGTGCAGGCGATGGCCAGCAGCAGCACCACGGCAAAGCCGATCGCCAGGCGCGCGCCGATGCGGATATTCGAGAGAGTGTTCATGGTGCCTTTTACGCTAATGAGTAAAGCATTTTCAGGGTGAAATGCTACAGAGGCATGACGCTGCGCGGCAGGGATCGCTGGCGCGCTGACCGGTGACTGGCCGGGATAAAACACAAGGCGGGGGTAAGGCCCGGAAATGCTGACAAGAAAACAAAAGCGTCGAAAACGCCATGCCTTGAGTCCAGAAAAGAGGGTGGCGGTGCGCAAATCCTACCATGCAAAAATGACTGTTGGTATGAAAACCGCACCGGCGCGGTGCGCTGCGGGCGCGGTGTTGTTTTTGGCTCAGGCGTGCAGGTCGAGCGCCTGGCGCAGGTCCGGCTGCTCGGCCCAGCGCGCAAAGGCGGCGGCCATGCGCTCGCTTTCGGCGATCGCCCGGCGCCAGTCGCGGATGCGGGCCGCGTGGTCCTGGCCGTAATGGGGAAAGTCGCGCCGGTCGGGCAGCTTGCCGTTGGGCAGGCTGGCGACAAAGGCGGGCGAGGGCGAGACCAGGATCATGTTGTCGAGCGCGCCATCGTCGCCACGCACGCGGCGCCACGGCATGGCCTTGTCCAGCCAGCCCGGCACCAGATGGTCGGCAAAGTGCGGATACAGCACCAGGTCCGGCTCGCGCTGGTAGGGCAGGTGCAGGTGATAGTCGACCAGGCCGCCGTCCCAGTAGCGTCCGGGCGGCGCGCCGGCAATGTCCGTGACGGCGTCGAGCACCAGCGGAATCGAGCCCGAGGCCAGCAGCGCGTCGCGCAGATTGTCCTGCGCCAAAGGCACGAAGTGGCCATTGAAGGCGTCGAAGCGCGAGCGCAGCCAGCCCGCGCCATCGGGGCCGGCATGAAATACCACGCGCTCCAGCGATGCGGCCAGACGCGCGCGCGCCACCGCATTGCCGGCCGCCGCCAGCAAAAAGCCGCGCCGGTCGCGCCACGCGCCCGGCACCGCCAGGCCACCGATGCCGCGCACCGCCAGCACGGCCAGGCTGTGCTGCGCATGCTGCAGCAGCTGCGCGTCCTGGCCGTCGAGCATGGCGTCGAGCAGGGCGCGGCAGGTGCGGCTGACATGGGCCGGGCTGGGCTTGTCGGGGTAGCGCTGGCCCACGTATTCGTGCACCAGGCGGCGCTGCGCGGCGACCGGATCGGCAAAGGTGGCGGCGGCCATGCGCCAGGCGCCGATCGAGGCGCCGATGAACTGGCGCCGGCGCGGTGCGCGCGGCAGGAAGTCGCCGAACAGCCAGCAGTCGAGCTGGTGCAGGATCAGCCCTTTCGGTCCGCCGGCGGCGGCCGGCACGATGGCGATATCAAGCGCGCGCAGGCCCTGGTCGGCAATGCGCGCGCGGGCGCGGCGGCCCAGGCGGATGGTAATGGCGGAGGTGCTGGACGACATATGGTGCGGTTCGCGGCAGGTGGATGGTTTTCCATTGTAGCCCCAGCAGGCGGATCAGGCGTGCGACAAATCTTGCCGCTTTTTACTATTATCCGACGATCAATCATGGCAGAAAGATCAGTGCATCCGCCATGCCTGTCTACACCTTCAGAAAGATGACCACGTATACATGCGCACAAGCTACCTGTACCCGAGCACCCTGATGCTCGCCACCTTGCTGGCCGCCTGCGGCGGCGGCTCCTCGTCTTCGGACAGCAATCCCGCTGTCACCCCTGTCACCCCGGTTACGCCGGTCACGCCAGTCAGCCCTCCCGCCAGCGGCGACACGGGCAGCGTCAGCATGCCATTTGCCAGCAGCGCCACTGGCCGCTACCTGCTGCTGGCCGTCGCCAGCCAGAGCACCGGGCCGCTGACAACGGTCACGCAAGGCAGCACCGGCGCGCTGAGCGCCATCGCCGGCACCACCTTTACGGGCAACCCTGCGATCACGCGCGAGATCAGCGGCGACGCCAGCTTTGCCCAGGGGCGCTGGTTTGCCGGCACCATGACCGGCAGTACCGGCGCCACCGTCCTGAGCGGCAATAACGCCAGCGCGCACTACACGGTCTACAAGACGGTGGCCGCGCTGCCTGCCAGCGGCAGCCTGGCCTGCGATGCCGGCAGCTTTACCGCGCCCAGTTATACGGGCGGCAGCGTAATCGGCCAGGATGCCTATTTCGGCACGGCCAGCGGCAGCGCGACTCTGTCGTTCGGCGCCGCCGGCGCCGCGCTGGCGATGACGGTCGACGCCACCGCTGGCGGTAGCGCCGGCCGCATCAGCGGCGCCGGTCCCGTTTCCGTGCCGGCATCGACGGCGATGACAGGCGGTTTCCTGGGCGGCAGCACCGGCATGCTGCTGGCGCTGGGCGAGGGCGCCGTCACGGGCAGCTATCTGGTGATCGGCGGCTACAAGGTCACGCTGGCCAATGGCGCCAACTACCAGGGCGTGGCGACGTTCCGCTGCTCCTGAGTTGTCCGGGCATAAAAAAAGCGGCGTCCGTGCAATGTGCACGGCGCCGCTTTTTTATCCGGCCTGCAGCTTAGCGCAGGGCCGAAATCAGCTGTTTCAGCTTGCCCGTATCGACGCAGAAGGCGCGGATGCCTTCGGCCAGTTTTTCGGTCGCCATTGCGTCTTCGTTCATCATGAAGCGGAACGATTTTTCATCGAGCGACATCTTGACGATGCTGGCGCCCGGCGCCGCTTCGGCGCTCAGCTTGCGCTCGACCGGCGCATTCGTGTCGGCCAGCTTTTGCAGCAGGTCCGGGCTGATGGTCAGCAGGTCGCAGCCGGCCAGTTCCAGGATCTGCGAGGTGTTGCGAAAGCTCGCGCCCATCACTTCGGTGGTGTAGCCGAACTTGCGATAGTAGTTGTAGATGCGCTTGACCGACTGCACGCCCGGGTCTTCCGCACCCATGTAGTCGATGCCGGTCGATTTCTTGTACCAGTCGTAGATGCGGCCGACGAACGGCGAAATGAGCTGCGCGCCCGCTTCGGCGCAGGCGATTGCCTGCGCCAGCGAGAACAGCAGGGTCATGTTGCAGCGGATGCCTTCCTTTTCCAGGATCTCGGCGGCGCGGATGCCTTCCCAGGTGGAGGCCATCTTGATCAGCACGCGCTCGCGCGGGATGCCCGCGTTCGAATACAGCGCGATCAGGTCGCGGCCCTTGGCCACCGTGCCGTCGATATCGAACGACAGGCGCGCATCGACTTCGGTCGAGACGCGGCCGGGAATGGTCTGCAAAATCTCGACGCCAAACGCGATCAGCAGGCGGTCGATGATCTCGCTGGTCGACGCATTCGGATGGTCGCGCACGGCCTTTTCCAGCAGCGGCTTGTACTCATCTTTTTGCACGGCTTTCAGGATCAGCGAAGGATTGGTGGTCGCGTCGCGCGGCGTGTACGCCTGGATCGACTGGAAGTCGCCGGTATCGGCCACCACGGTGGTGTACTGTTTGAGTTGTTCTAGTTGGTTCATGGCTGGAGATTATACTGAAAGTAATTAAGGCCGGGGTCAGAGCCGACGGGTCCGGCCCCGGATTTTCGCTGCTAGCTCCGGAACTATACCGCTCAGCCAATAAACGAGTCGAACTGCATGTCAAATTCCTGCAAGGCTTTTTGCGCATTCTGCATCTTCTTGCGGAACTCCGGCCCCCGTTGCAGCGCCAGGCCCACGGCCAGCACGTCGATCACCACCAGGTAAGCCAGGCGGGCCGAGATCGGCGTGTACGGGTCGGTATTGAACACCAGGTCGATCGGGATCAGCACGGTGGCCAGGTCGGCCAGCGGCGTGCCCGATGGCGCCAGCACGATCACGTCGGCGCCGCCGCGGCGCGCCAGTTTCACGGACCGCACCAGGGCCGGGCTGTTGCCGCGCTGCGAGATGGCCACCAGCGCATCGCCGCCGCGCAGCAGGGCCGCAGCGATGCTGTGGATGTTCGGATCGCTGTAGGCGACCGTCGGCACGCCCGAGCGGAAGAACTTGTGCTGGGCGTCGGCGGCCACGATGCCCGAGGTGCCCTGGCCGTAGAATTCGATCTTGCTGGCGCGCGACAGGATGTCGAGCGCGCGCTGGATCGCTTCCGGGTTCAGGTTGTTGCGCAAGTCGAGCAGGGTATTGATCGAGCGGCTGCAGATCTTGTTGACCAGGTCGGCCGCCAGGTCGTCCTGGGCCGGCTGCTCGTTGGCGCCCGGCATGGCCAGCGCCAGTCCCTGCGCCAGGCGCAGCTTGAATTCGTGCCAGCCGTCATAACCGAGCGTGCGGCAAAAGCGCACCACGGTCGGCTCGGACACCTGCGCGTTTTTCGCCAACGCCGTGATGTTCTGGCTGACCGTCTGGTTCGGCTGTTCCAGCACCGCCAGCGCGACTTTTTTCTCCGACTTGGAGAGCGAATCGAGCTGGGTGCGGATGGAGTCGAGCAGCACTCTCAGTCTTCCGGAAGGGCTTCTTCACGCCACTGCAAGCCGTCGCGGCCGATCAGCGCGCTGGCCGCGGCCGGACCCCAGGTGCCGGCCGTGTACGGGATCGGCGCGCTGTCGTTCTGTTCCCAGCTGTCGAGGATGGGTTCGACCCATTCCCAGGCCGCTTCCAGTTCGTCGCCGCGCATGAACAGGGTCAGCTGGCCGCGCAGCACGTCGAGCAGCAAACGCTCGTAGGCGTCCATGCGCGGGGTCTTGAACGATTCGCGGAAGTCCAGTTCCAGCTCGGCCGGTTTCAAGCGCATGCCGTCGCCAGGCGTTTTCGCCATCAGGTTCATGCGCAGGCCTTCGTCCGGCTGCAGGCGGATCACCAGGCAGTTCGGCTGGAAGCTCGAGGTCGGCTGGTTGAAGATCGAGTGCGGGATCTGCTTGAAGCGCACCACGATTTCGGCCAGGCTGTCGGCCATGCGCTTGCCGGTGCGCAGGTAGAACGGCACGCCGGCCCAGCGCCAGGTGTCGATTTCCGCTTTCAGCGCGACAAAGGTCTCGGTGCGCGAGTGTTGCGGCGCATCCGGTTCGTCGCGGTAGCTCGGCACGGTGGTGCCGTCAACGTGGCCGGCGCGGTACTGGCCGCGCACGATGTTTTGCGCCAGCGTGGTCGGCGTGAATTTTTTCAGCGAGCGCAGCACCTGCAGTTTTTCATCGCGCACGGCGTCCGGCGCGATCGAGGTCGGCGGCTCCATGGCGACGATGCACAGCAGTTGCAGCAGGTGGTTCTGCAGCATGTCGCGCAGCGCGCCCGAGGTGTCGTAGTACCCCATGCGGTTGCCCACGCCCAGTTTTTCGGCGATGGTGATCTGCACGTCGGAAATCCATTCGCGGCGCCACAGCGGCTCGAACAGGATATTGCCGAAGCGCAGGGCCAGCAGATTCTGCACGGTTTCCTTGCCCAGGTAATGGTCGATGCGGTAGATCTGCGATTCCTGGAATACCTTGCCCACTTCGGCATTGATCTGCTTGGCGCTGGCCAGGTCGCGGCCCAGCGGTTTTTCCAGCACCACGCGCGAATTCGGCGTAACCAGGCCGTTCTCTTCCAGGTTGTCGCAAATCAGCGCAAACAGGTGCGGCGGCGTGGCCAGGTAGTACACGCGGGTCAGTTCGGCGTCGCCGCGCAGCGCTTCGACCAGCGGCGCATAGGTCGCGGCGTCGCTGGCGTTCAGCGAGACATACACGATGCGCGCGCAGAATTTGCTCCAGGTGGCGGCGTTGAGGGTGCTGGCCTTGATATGCGGGCGCGAGTTGGTCTCGACCATTTTCAGGAAGGCGTCCTGGCCGCTGTCCTGGCGGCCCACGCAGATGATGCGCGCCGTCGGTGGCAAGTCGTTCGCGACATCGCGCGCATACATTGCAGGCAGTAATTTACGCATGGCTAAATCGCCGCTGCCGCCAAACAGGACCAGGTCAAAATCGGTAAGAGCCATAATATGATGTCGTCGCAAAAGTAAAGGGGCCGGAGTCGGGAGGGTGCTGATACCTGTCAGTGCAGAGGCGCGCCGCCGGCCTTGTATCGCCGCGAGCTGCCGCAGTCTGACGCTGTCATAAATTCATGGTGTAAATTTACTACGCAGAACTGGCAATTGCAAGAAATTTTACTACATTACACTGGGTCTAGCCAGTGTTGCATTATATGCCTGCCGCCGCACTTGCCACATGCTTATCCATTTCAGGAACACCATGGTTGCAACGGAAATTTGCCACGCGGGTGCTGCTGATTTGCGCTGTAGCAACAAGCAGGTCAAGAAAATGGCCTGCAAGACCTTCGGACTGATTTAAGTAACTTTGGGGAAATAAAATGACCGTATAATCGGATAAAACGCTGACAACCATGTTGTCAATGACGTTCCAATCAATACTGCGCCATCACGTCGGCCAAGCCCCGAATCCGCCTTCCGACGTTACCGTATCACGCATTCAGGCAGCACAGCGCGCGGCAAGGCGGACTACATATTTAGAAGTTACAAAAACGGCTCAAGGGGAAACAATGAATTCAATGCAGCAAGATGTCGATGAGCGCACCAGCCTGACAGGCAATAACAAATTCGAACTGTTCCTGTTCAAGCTCGGCACCAGCGACCACTCCACCAGCCGCGAACTGTTCGGCATCAATGTCTTCAAGGTCCGCGAGATCATGGAAATGCCGGCCATCACGGCCGTTGCCGGTTCCCATCCGCACATGCTGGGCGTGGTCAATATCCGTGGCCAGATCGTGCCCGTGATCGACCTGCCGATGGCGGTCGGCTGCAAGAGCAATGGCCTGCGCATCCTGATGGTCACCGAATTTGCCCGCTCGACGCAGGCGTTTGCCGTGGAAGAAGTCGATGAAATCGTGCGCCTCGAATGGAACCAGGTGCTGTCGGCCGAGTCCAGCGTCGGTGGCGGCCTGGTCACCAGCATCGCGCGCCTCGACGGCGATACCGACAAGACGCGCCTGGCGCAAGTGCTTGACGTCGAGCAGATCCTGCGCAATGTGCTGCCGTCGGGCGACCCGGACGTCGACAAGAGCAGCATCGGCCCGCTGGTGCACCTGCCAGCCGGCTCGGTGATCCTGGCCGCCGACGATTCGGCGCTGGCCCGCTCGCTGATCGAAAAAGGCCTGGAAGCGATGGGCGTGCCGTTCATCATGACCAAAACCGGCAAGGAAGCCTGGGAGCGCCTGCAGGCGATCTCGACCCAGGCAGCCGCCGAAGGCAAGACCGCGAAAGACAAGGTCGCGCTGGTGCTGACGGACCTGGAAATGCCGGAAATGGATGGTTTTACCCTGACGCGCAATATCAAGAACGATGGCCGTTTCTCGTCGATTCCGGTGGTGATCCACTCGTCGCTGACGGGCTCGACCAACGAAGACCACGTCAAGGGCGTGGGCGCCGATGGCTATGTGGCCAAGTTCGTGGCGGCGGAACTGGCCGATACCATCCGCAAGGTATTGGCACGCTGATTCGTAAGCCGACAACTTTGTTGGCGGCTCATGTCGGCTCATGTCGGATTACGCGCAAGCGCTAATCCGACCTACGCCTGATCCGTGGGGGATGCGTAGGTCGGATTAGGCGCGAAGCGCCGTAATCCGACAACATCGTTGGCGATATTGCTTCATGCCTGGTAAGCGGTTTCCGGCTGCCCCGCCACATCCACCCGCACCGACAGCACATGCCCCGTCAACGGATAGGCAGCGATTTCTTCGGCGGAACGGTTATGGCTGGCGGTGGTGATATACAAGGTGCGCAAATCCGCGCCGCCAAACGTCATCATGGTCGGGCAGCGGGCCGGCACGGCGATTTCGCCGAGCAACTGGCCGTCGGGCGCGAAGCGCAGGATCTTGCCGCCTTCAAACATGGCTGACCAGTAATTGCCTTCGCTGTCGACTGCGGCGCCATCGGGGCGCCCGCCATAGCCGGCCGCCTTTTTGTCCGTGTCGAAGCGCTGGAAAGGCTGCGGTTCGGAGATCGCACCGGTGGCCGCGTCGAAATCGAAACGGTCGATGCGGTGCGTGGTGGTGTCCGAGTGGTACATGGTGCGCTGGTCCGGCGAAAAGCCCAGGCCGTTCGAGACCGTCATGCCGCCCGACCACACCTTGCGGACCTTGCCCTTTTCCAGCACAAACATTTCCGCCGCCTGGGCGTTGCGCGGCTCGAAGATCGTGCCGACCCAGAAGCGGCCTTTCGGATCCACCTTGCCGTCGTTGAAGCGGGTGGTGGCCATGTCGAAGGGCGCCGGGGCGATTTCCACCAGGCTGCCCGTATTCGTGTCGAGATGCGCAAAGCCGCTGCGCAGCGCCACGATCAGGCCGCCACCGGCATTGATCGCCAGCGCCGACGGTTCGGTCGGCATGTCCCATTGCATGTGCTGGCCGCTGTCCGGATGCAGGCGGTGCACGGCGCGCCCGTCGATATCGACCCAGTACAGCGCCTGTTCCTTTTCATGCCATAGCGGGCATTCGCCCACCTGCATGGCTTTGTCGCTGACGACCTTGATTTCGTTGATATTCATCAGTATGCCGCCTTTGCTGCGCGCGCCAGGGCGATCAGGCCGTTGGTCGAGCTGTCATGTGCTTCCGGCTGGGCCTGGCCGGTCAGTTCGGCCTGGATTTTCTTGGCCAGCACCTTGCCCAGCTCCACGCCCCACTGGTCGAAGCTGTTGACGTTCCACAGCACGCCCTGCACGAACGTCTTGTGTTCATACAGCGCGATCAGCGCGCCCAGCGTGGACGGCGTCAGCTGGTCCATCAGGATGGTATTGCTCGGGCGGTTGCCGGGGAAGGTTTTATGCGGCACCAGCGCTTCGATCTGATCCGCTGGCAAGCCCTGCGCCTGCAGATCCGCGCGGACCTCGTCACCCGTCTTGCCGGTCATGAACGCTTCCGACTGGGCAAAGCAGTTGGCCAGCAGGGCATCGTGGTGGCCCGGCAGGTCGTGCGTGGCGCGCAGCGCGGCGATAAAGTCGATCGGCGTGATGTCGGTGCCCTGGTGCAGCAGCTGGAAGTAGGCGTGCTGGGCATTGGTGCCGCAGTCACCCCAGATCACGGGGCCGGTCGGCACGCCGACGGGCTGGCCGTCCTTGGTGACGCGCTTGCCGTTGCTTTCCATGTCCAGCTGTTGCAGGTAGGCGGCAAAGCGGCTCAGGT
>NZ_DAMAGB010000030.1:0-74693 GCF_031995485.1 Janthinobacterium sp. | reverse complement strand
CGCTGCCTGAGCCGCAGCATAATTATTTGTCCAGTATGTGTCATCCAGAGTAAGATTCCGGCTGACACATTCCTGTCGTGCCCGCGGGCGCCCCGAGTGTATCCGGGCGCCCGCGCCATTTGTCGAACCAGAGAGCCGTACCCGCTGCCATGAAATGTCCATTCTGCCACCATGACGAGACCCAGGTCCTCGATACGCGCGTATCGGAGGAAGGGGATTCCATCCGGCGCCGGCGCCGCTGCGGCAAATGCGACAAGCGTTTCACGACGTACGAACGGATTGAACTGATCATGCCGGCCGTGGTCAAAAAGAACGGCAGCCGGACGGAGTTCGCTGCGGATAAGTTGCGCGGCAGCCTGATGCTGGCCTTGCGCAAGCGTCCCGTCGCGGCCGCCTCGCTCGATATGGCCATCGCCACTATCGAAGAAAAGCTGCTGACCAGCGGCAAGCGCGAAGTCGATTCCGGCTATATCGGCGAACTGGTGATGCAGGAACTCAAGCGCCTCGACAAGATCGCGTATATCCGCTTCGCATCCGTCTACAAGAATTTCGAAGACCTGGCCGAGTTCCAGGATGCGATTGCCGAGGTAGGGCAGCCGCGCAAGCCTTAACCCCCAGCGCAAGTTCTGGGGTCGGACCCTGGAGGGTCCGACCCCGGCATTTGCCGTTGGGTTAATTTACGACAATCATCACCTCTCTTTTCTTCAAGCAAGCGGCCTGATCAACTCCAGCGCCGCTTTTTTTACGGCTTTTTCTTCTATCGCTGCGCCGTTTGCGCTACCTCATCGCTGCCACTGCCAGCACGCCTATCGTGTAGCAGGGCCGGCACCGTTGCGGCCCGCTTTTCTTCTTTCGTCCGAAAGCGGAGGCAAGCATGCGCAGTGCCGTTCATGCCAGAGGCAGCACGCTGGTCGAAGTGCTGGTCGCCATTGTGCTGCTGGCCGTGGGCCTGCTGGGCGGCAGCGCCATGCAACTGTCCTCGCTGCGCGCGCGCCATGAATCGGCGCTGCTGTCGCAGGCGGTGCAGCAGGCGGCCAGCATGGCCGAGCGCATGCGCGCCAACAGCAGCCAATGGCAGGCGCCCGATGCCGGCAATCCCTATATCGGCCTCGACTATGAAGCGGGTCCGGCGGAGGGCGAGCCGGCGGCACCCGATTGCCTGGGTGCTGGCTCCTGCGACGCCGCGCAGCTGGCGCAGTTCGATATCGCCGAATGGAAACAGCAACTGCGCACGGCCTTGCCCGGCGCGCGCCTGCGCATCTGCCGCGATAGTCAAGCTTGGGATGCGGCCGCGCAAGGCCTGCAGTGGGCCTGCAGCGGCGGCAGCGGCGCACCGGTCGTCATCAAGCTGGGCTGGCGCGGCCGGCAAGCCGCGGGCCGCGCCGCGCAGCAGGCGGCCGCCTTGCCCAGGATCGCCCTGCAACTGGCGGGCGGCGCCCCATGAACTGCCAGCGCCAGCACGGCATGACCCTGGTCGAGCTGCTGGTGGCGCTGGGCCTGGCCGCGCTGCTGATGCTGGCGTCGAGCGCGGTGCTGCTGGCCGCCAGCCGCAGCTATCTGGACCAGCTGGAATCGGCGCGCCTGGCCGACAATGGCCGCTATGCGTTTGACGCCATCGCGCGGGCGCTGCGCCAGACGGCCTGGGTCGACTGGGACGCGACTGCTGCACCGCTGGCGCATGCCGCGCACGACAGCGCCAATCTCGCCGGACTCGATGCGCGCAGCCTGAACAAGAACAGCGACGGCATCGGCAATCCCCTGACCAACAGCGTCAATGGCAGCGACGTGCTGGCCCTGCGGTTTTACGGCACCGGCGATGGCGCCGTGCTCAACTGCGCCGGCTTTGGCGTGGGCGCCGCCGCTACCGAAGCGCAACGCGGCTGGAGCATTTTCTATGTGGCACAGGACGAGGGTGGCGACGGCGAGGCGGAATTGCGCTGCAAGTATCGCGCAAGCAATGGCGTTGGCTGGGGCGCGGACGCGCTGATACGCGGCGTCGACAGTTTCCAGGTGCTGTACGGCCTGGACACGGATACGCCGTCCGACGGCATTGCCAATCAGTATGTCAATGCCAGCGAGCTCGACGCGCGCGATGCGGCGCTGGTGCTGGCGGGCGCCAGCGAGGCCGAACGCCAGCGCGATTTGCAGCGCCGCACGCACTGGAAGCGGGTGGCCAGCGTGCGCGTGGCGCTGCTGCTGCATGGTCCCGGCATGGCGGGGGATGCGACAGCTCCGCCGCAATACGACCTGTTCGGCGCTGCGTATGCCGACGCCCATGCCGGGCAGGATCCGGGCGTGCGCATCGTGCCGGCCAGCTTGCCGCCAGCGCAGCGGGGACGCCTGCGCCAGCTGATGCAGGCCACCATCATGCTGCGCAATGGACCGGCATAAGCACATCGTGGCGCAACGGGAATACGGCGCGACGCTGGTGTTTGCGCTGTGCTTGCTGGTCGCCATCCTGCTGCTCGGCGTGTCGGCCGCGCAAATGGCCTTGCAGGGCGAACGGTCCGCGCGTGGCGAGCGCGACCGGCAGATCGCTTTCCAGGCCGCGGAGGAGGCGCTGATGGATGCGGAACACGACATCGAAGGCTTGCCCGGCGCGCCGGGACGCAGCACCTTGTTTGCTGCTGACAGCGCGGCCGGTTTTGCCGAAGGCTGCGCTGGTGGCGAGCCCGGACTATGCCTGCCGGCCGCCAGCGGCGTGCCGCCCGTGTGGCTGAGCACGGATCTGGGCGTGGCCGATTCGGCCGCCGGCACGGTAGCCTATGGCCAGTTCACCGGCGCCAGCATGCAGACGGGCGCAGGTTTTCTGCCGTTCCGGCGGCCGCGCTACCTGATCGAATTGCTGCCGTTTCACCCGCCAGGAGAAGAAGTGGAGGCCTCGGCCGGCGAGCCCGCCGCCGGTTATCTGTACCGCGTCACGGCCATCGGTTTTGGTGCGCAGGAAGACACGCAGGTGGTGCTGCAAACGTTTTATCGCAAGCAGGCGCCGGGAGAAACGCCATGAGGTGGCGTCTTCCGAGCTTGCTGCTGGGGTGCCTGGTGTGCCCGACTGTGTTGGCCGCCACGCCGCTGGTGGATCTGTCACGCGCCGACACCGGCCAGCATGGCGCGCGCGTGCCGCCCAATCTGCTGTTGAACCTGTCGCTGACGCACGCGGCGGCCGGCGCCGCCCACGTGGGCGACTATAGTCCCGCGCGCGACTACGCGGGCTATTTTGATACGCGCATGTGCTACCGCTATCCCTACCGCAGCGTCGATGGCGCCAGCGTGCCGGACCTGCGTGCCGGTACCGGCTATTTCTCCGTCAGCAAGGCCGCTGACGCCCTGCATGGCTGTGGCGGCGACAGCTTCAGCGGCAATTTCCTGAACTGGGCCAGCGCCAGCCTGCTCGATATCGTGCGCTATGCGCTGACGGGTGGCGACCGCGTGATCGATGAAGTGCGCAAGACGGTACTGCAGCGCGCCTATCTGCCCGATGGCAGGAACGGTATCGATTTTTACGCGCACCCGTATCATTTTGCGCGCAAGCTGCTGCGGGAGGGTGTGCAGGCTGCCACGCCGTTTGCCGTGTCGCAGCTGGCCATCGTGTCGTGCCGCGACCGGCTGCTGTTCGGCGATGGCGCGCAGCCACTGGAGGGCAGTTGCGATGCGCCGGGCAAGGCGGGTGCGCTCGGCGTGCTGCTGGCCCGCGTGCAGGTCTGCGATGCCGATGAAGGTCCGGAGCGGCCGGACTTGTGCCTGGCGTACGGCAAAAACTACAAGACGGCAGGTGCGCTGCAGCGCCATGCTGGCCGGGTGCGCGTGGGCGTGTATGACGGCGTGCTGCAGGCGCCAATGGCGCATCCCGGCGCGCAGCGCTGGAGCGCACCCGACTTCCTGCCGAAAGACAATCCCGCCGCCGAATGGAATGCGGCAACGGGTGTCCATGCGGCGCGCAATGGCGTGATCGCTGCGATCAACCGGTGGGGGCGGAACGAACAATCGCCAGGCGCTTACGTGGCAGCGGCGCCGCAGGCCGAGCTGCTGTATGAATCGCTGCGCTATCTGCAGGGACGCCAGGCCAGCGTCGCTGGCACGTCATGGAGCGACCCGCAACAGGCCAGTTGCCAGCGTCAGGTGGTGGTCACGCTGGGCGATGCCGGTGCGTCAGCCGATCGCCAGGTGCCCGGCAATACGGTGCCGGGCGCTGGCGGCGCAGCGCGCGTCGCCGACAGTTTTACCACGCCGCCGCTCGATGTGATGGCCTGGACGCGCGCGGTCGGCATGCTGGAAAGCGATGGCGGGAAGGGCAATCCGCAGCCGTTGCCTGCGCTGGCGGCGCTCGACCTCCTAAACTACGGGCGTGACGACGCCAGCTTTTATGCGGCCGGTCTGGCCTACTGGTCGCATCGTCAGGCACTGCGCGCGGGCAGCGGCCGCGTCGTGCATCATGCGGGCGACCTGATGGCGACAGCGCCACAAGCCGATGCCATCACGCCGCTGCGGCTGGCGGCCAAATATGGCGGCTTCCTCGATGAAAACGGCGATGGCAATCCGTTTTACAGCATTACCGGCAATGCGTATGCGGAATGGAGCCGCAACCAGGACTTGCCTGCTCACTATTTTCCTGCTGGCGATCCGCCGGCGCTGATTGCCGGCCTGCGTGCGGCTGTGCAGCAGGCCGACCGCGCCACTATCGCGCCCGCGCTCGCCGGGCCATCGCTGCTGGCATTGGCGCGCAATGGCGAAGACGCCTACTGGTTCGACGCGCAGCTGCAGCTGGGCGAGGGTGCCATGCGCCTGTCGCGCCATGCGTTTCGCATCGGCGCGGACGGCGGCGTGATTGCCGGCAAAGCCCTGTGGCAAGTCGACAATGCTTTACGCGAGCGGCCCGTGTATACGCTCGGTGCGCAGGGTGCCCTGATAGCGCTGCCATGGGCCGGATCGGCTACTTTGGCTGCCGCACCGTATGGCAATCTGGTGCATGTCGGCACGCCCGGACTGGGCCTGCCCGGCGCCGGTTACTTGCAGCATCGCCAGCGCCAGCAGCAGCGGCGCAAGATGCTCTACCTGGGCACGGGTGACGGCCTGCTGCATGGCTTCGATGCGGGCAGTGGCAAGGAACTGTTTGCCTATCTGCCGCAGGCATTGCCGCAACAGGCGGCACCGGCATCCGGCCCCTTGCACGGCGGTGCGGCCGCCAGCGCGGAAGTACGGCTGGCGGGGCGCTGGCGAACCGTGCTGGCGTCCGGCATGGGCGGCGGCGCGCAGGGCGTATTCGCGCTCGACATCACCGATCCGGCGCGCTTTGCGCAGGAAGGGGCTGTATGGGAGTTTACCGACCGCGACGACGCCGTCATGGGCAATGTACGCGCACCGCCTGGCTTTGCCCGCGTGAACATGGGCGGCAAGCAGGGCGCACTCGTCTACCGCGATATGCTGGTGGTAAGCAGCGGCTACAACAACACGCAGGACGATGGCAAGCAAAGCACAGCGCCAGCATCGTCGGCCGCCATCTTCCTGCTGGCGCTGGACAAGCCTGCCGGTACGCCGTGGCTGCTGGGCAGCAATTACCATCGCCTGAAAATTCCCGTCAGCAGCGAGCCTGGCGCGGTTGAGGCGCACGCGCTGGCGCCGCCGGCCCTGGTGGCGGGCGGCGACGGCGCGCTGGCGTATCTGTATGCCGGGGATCTGCAGGGCAATATCTGGCGCCTCGACATGGCGACCGCCCCGCCGTGGAAGGATGGCGCAGGGCGCAAGCTGGTATTTGTCGCGCGCGATGCGCAAGGGCGGCGCCAGCCTGTCACCCAGCAACCGAAGGTGGCCTATGCGCCCGGCGGCGGCTATCTGCTGCTGTTCGGCACGGGCAAGCTGGTCGAACCGGCCGATACCTGGCCGGCTGCGTTCCTGCCGCAATCGTTTTATGCCGTGCATGACGACCTGAACGAGCAGTCTCCCACGCGCAGCCGCGACGACCTGGCGCTGCGCAGCGTCGATGCGGTGGCAGGGAAGGATGAGCTGGCCATCGGCGGCGCTGTTTTGCATGACACGGGAGGCGGCGCGCGCCACGGCTGGTATCTGGATTTTAACGGCAGCGCCAACACCGGCGAGCGCAGCGTGCACAGCGGTGTGCTGGCGGCCGGCAAGGTGGCATTCAATACAGTGCTGCCTGGCCGCGACCCGTGCGCGCAGCCGGCAACACGGCTGTATGTGCTCGATGTGCTGAGCGGCTTTGCGGCCGATGCGGCTGGCCTGGTGCAGGCGGGCGAGGAAACCGGCAGCCTGCTTGCCGGCCTGGCGCGCGCGCCGCCGCAGTTGCTGGAAGTGGCCAGCAAGGTGGGCGTGGCCGGCGCCACCGGACGCGCCGAAGGGCGCAAGCAGCTGGCCGTGCTGCAGCCGGGCATGCCGGGCAAGCCAGCGGTGAAGGTGGCCAGCGGCTCCTTGCCGGCCAAGCGGCTGGGCTGGCGCGAAGTGGCGAACTGGCGCGAATTGCATGAGGCGGCCAAGAAGTAGTGCGCCAAGGACAGGAGAAGTTGCCATGACAGGTTGCGGATTGAAAAGCACAGGCGGCTTTACCCTGAGCGAACTGCTGGCCGCGCTGGTGATCGTGGCGATGCTGCTGGCGCTGGCCGTGCCCGCTTACCACGCGCATCTCGTGCGCGCCAAACGCGTGCAGGCTCAGGCTACGCTATTGAAACTGATGCAGCAACAGGAACGGTATTATTCGCAAAACAATACCTACCTGGCGTTTTCGGCCGCTTCGCAGGACGCGCCGGACCCACAGTTTCAGTGGTGGTCCGGCGACGAGGCGGAGGAGGGCGCCGTGCGCAGCGCCTACGAGATCGATGCGATGGCCTGTCCGGATCTGGCAATCACGCAATGCGTGCTGTTGCGCGCCCGCCCCGGCACCGCCAGGGTGGACCAGCAGTTTCGCGACGCCGACTGCGGCGTGCTGACGCTGCGCAGCACGGGCGAGCGCGGCAGCGGCGGTCCGGCGGCGCGCTGCTGGCTTTGATGGACGAACCGTATGAACCGCACCGTACACGGCCACACGCTGCTGGAATTGCTGGCCGTGCTGACGATCAGTGCGCTGCTGGCGTCTGCCGCCTTGCCCGGACTGCAGGAAATGCTGGCGCGCCAGCGCCTGCGGGCGGCCTCGAACGATCTGTTTTCTGCCATCGAACTGACGCGTGCGCAGGCGATGGCGCGCGGGCGGCGCGTGCTGATGATGCCGGCCGGCAGCGGCGGCCTCGACTGGCGCACAGGCTGGCTGGTGTTTGTCGACCGCAACGCCAACCTGGCCTACGATACGGGCGACGAATTGCTGTTCCGGCAGGAACCCTTGCCCGGCGCAATCGAGGTGCAGTTCGGTTTTGGCTCGGGCACGGCGCCCTTGTATATCGCCTACAATGGCGCGGGGCGCAGTTGCAGCGCCAGCAACAGCCTGGCGGCGCGCTGGGGCACCTTGTCCTTGATTTTGGGAAAACAGGCTCGACATATTAAAATCAATATGCTGGGCCGCGTGCGTGTCTGCGATCCGCAGCGCGATGCCAGTTGCAGCGGCGTGGGCGAAAGCTGACGTTTGCGGGCGCCGCATATCACCTGTCAACCAAGATCGGATTGTAGAAGCCTGTGGAAATATTCAATGATGTAGATGGCATGCGCCTGGCGCTGGAATGGGCTGAAAAGGGCTTGTATACGACTTCGCCAAACCCCCGCATCGGCTGCGTGATCGCCTGGAATGGGCAGGTACTGGGCGCGGGCGTGACGCAGCCGGCCGGCCAGAACCATGCGGAAATCGAAGCGCTGGCGAACGCCGCCGCGCGCGGCATCATCGACGTGGCAGGCGCCACCGCTTACGTCACGCTGGAGCCGTGCAATCACCATGGCCGCACGCCACCGTGCTCCGATGCGCTGGTGCGCGCCGGCATCGGCCGCGTGGTGGTGGCGATGACGGATCCCAATCCGCTGGTGGCAGGCCAGGGCCTGGCCAAGCTGGAGGCGGCCGGCATCGAGGTCACTACCGGCGTGCTGGCCGACGAGGCCCGCGAACTGAATATCGGCTTTTTCTCGCGCATGGAGCGCGGCAGGCCGTGGGTGCGCATGAAGTCCGCCGCCAGCCTGGACGGCATGACGGCATTGCACAACGGCCGCAGCCAGTGGATCACCGGGCAGGCGGCGCGCGACGACGGCCATGCCTGGCGCGCGCGCGCCTGCGCCATCCTGACCGGCATTGGCACCGTCAAGACGGACGATCCGCAACTGAATGTGCGCGCGGTCGACACGCCGCGCCAGCCGCGCCGCATCGTCATCGACAGCCGGCTCGAGATCAGCCTTGATGCACGCGTGCTTGCCGGCGGCGGCACCTGGATCGTGGCGGCCGTCTCGAATCCCGAAAAGGAAGCGCAGCTGCATGCACTGGGCGCCGAAGTCATCCTGCTGCCGAACAGCTCCGGCAAGGTCGACCTGCCGGCGCTGATGCTGGAACTGGGCCGGCGCCAGATCAATGAACTGCACGTCGAAGCGGGCTCCAAACTGAACGGCTCGCTGATCCGCGAGGGCTGCGTCGATGAGCTGCTGCTGTACCTGGCGCCGTCCCTGATCGGCGACGCGCAAGGCATGTTCGGCTTGCCGGCACTGGCCGACCTCGACCATCAATACCGCTTGCGCTTCCACGAGGTCAGGCAGGTCGGCGACGATGTGCGTATCCTTGCCCGCTTCAATACCGTCAAAACTTAATTACACTCACTGATAGGTCTACCATGTTTACAGGAATTGTTGCCGCCATCGGCAAGATCGACACCGTTCAACCGCTGGCAGGCGGCCTCGACGCAGGCGTGCGCCTGTCCATCAACGCGGGCGGCCTGCCGCTGGCCGACGTGGCGCTGGGCGATTCGATCGCCATCAATGGCGCCTGCATGACGGTGGTGGAAAAGACCGACACGGCGTTTGTGGTCGATGTCTCGCGCGAAAGCCTCAACTGCACCGTTGGCCTCGATACCACCACCGAAGTGAACCTGGAAAAAGCGCTGACCCTGGCCGAGCGCCTGGGCGGCCACCTGGTCTCCGGTCACGTCGATGGTTTGGGCGTGGTGCGCAAGTTCGAAGCGGTTGGCGAATCGTGGGAGCTGGTCATTGAAGCGCAGCAGGACCTGGCGAAATACCTGGCCTTCAAGGGGTCGGTGGTGGTCAATGGCGTGTCGCTGACGGTCAACCGCGTGGAAGACCTCGGTGTCGGCGCTATCGACGGCTGCCGTTTCTCGATCAACCTGATTCCGCACACCATCGCCATGACCACCTTGAAACACCTGACGGTGGGCGCGAAGGTGAACCTGGAAATCGACCTGATCGCGCGCTATGTGGAGCGCATGTTGTCGCTGGACAAAGCTGCCGCCAAGGTTGCCGCCTGATCTTGCTGCAAAGAAGAGCCGCCTGCGGCTCTCAACCGTGTGTCCTTTTTCCCGCAAGCGCGCATAATGGCGCTTTGCGCTGCGAAGGAATGCCATGGATCCCGTCTCGTCCGCGACGCTGGCCAATGTAGTGCCAGCCTCTGCCCGCGTGGGCAGCACCGCCCCGGTCACGCCGGCTTCGGCCGCCATCCTGGCCAATGCGGCGCTCGTCAATCCCCTCGTCTCGTCGACCCAGGTCGATATCTCGCCGCTCGGGCAGTATCTGTCCGGCGTGGCCTTGTCGCGCCGGCAGTTGCTGGCCTTGCAGGGTATCGATGACGAAGCGACCCAGCCCGCCACGGTTCCGGTGACCGCGGACCAGGCACTGGTGGCGCTGGCCCAGCAGCTGGCCGATTCGTTTGCGCAGCTGCGCGCCAGCGGCGTCGATGCGGGCCAGCTGGCGATGACGGCCGGCTCGCAGGATGACCTGGCGCAGCGTTTCGCCTTGCTGAGCGGCCAGATCACGCCGGGCGCGTCCGAGGCGCTGGCGCAAAATACGGATGCGCTGACGCAGGCGGACCTGGCGCGCGTCGGCATTGATGTGCAGAATGGCGCGCCGGTCGATGTGCCGGCGCTGCAGGCGGCGTTCGAGGCGGACCGCGCCGGCACCCTCAATGTCCTGCAGCAGGGAAGCGATGTGCTGGCCGAAGTGGGCGCCGCGCTCAGTCGCCAGCAGGGCGCGCCGACGGCCGCCGAGCAGGCAATTGCCGATCTGACTGGCGATACATTGCAGTCGCAGCAACTGCAGGCGCAGCAACTGCAAACGCCGCAACTCAACGACCCGACCCAGCTGTCATCGCAAGCGGAAGACCAGGCCCAGAATCAGTTGCAGGATCAGTTGCAGGCGCAGCAACAGGTAGCGGCCAATAACCAGCTGCAGGACGCGCAAACGTTGCGCCAGCAGCAGGCGCTGCAGGACACGGCCGCCTTGCAGGCCGATGCCGTCACGGATACGCAAACCGCCCAGCTTGACCAAACGCGCCAGGCGCAAGCGCAAACCGAGGCGCTGACGCAGGAGCAGGCGCTGGCCCAGCGCCAGCTGGAAGTGCAGCAGCAGATGGAAACGGAAGACCTGACCCAGGGCTTGCAGGAACTGCGCCAGCAGCAGCAACTGCAGGACAACGCAACGCAGCAGGCGGCAGTGACCAACCAGAACCAGCTGGACCAGGCCGGCGCCTTGCAGGCGGCGCAGCAACTACTGCAAACGCAGCAGACTCAGCAGACGCAGCAAGGCCAGCAGGCGCAGCAGACGCTGCAAGCGCAGCGCGTGCAGCAGCTCGACGACGAACAGCAGCGCATACAGGCGCAGCGGGTCCAGGCCGATGAGATCGAGACGCAGCGCGTGGCGCAGGACAGCGCCTTGCAGCAGCAGGACCGGGCGCGCGTCGAAGACGAACGGGTGGAAGACCTGCAGACCGAGCAGGCGCGGCAGGCGCAATTGCAGCAGCAGGCGCAGCTGGCGGCGGATGAGGCAGCCCAGGCGCAACTGGCCGCCAGCGAAGCGCAGCAGCTCGCGCAGGCGGCCAGCGAGCGGGCGCAAAGCCTGGCGCGCGAAGCGCAACTGCAGCTCGATGCCGGCGCGGCCACCACCGTGCAGGCCCAGCAGGCCGCGCAAAATGTGCAAGCCCAGCAGCAGGCTGCGCAAAATGCCGGCCAGGCGGTGCAGCAGCCTTCATCGCAGGATCCGGCCGTGGCGGCGGCGATTGCCGCCTACAACCTCAACAACAGCGCCCTGAATCCTGGCCTGATGGGCCGGCCGATGACGGCCAGCGAGTCGCAGCGGCCACTGGTTGCACCCGTTGCCCAGGCCGCGCCAGTGACCGCGATCAAGAACATCAAGCCAGGAGTGTAGCGTCCAGCGTGATTTGCGCGTTCAGCAGTTTCGAGACTGGGCAGCCGGCCTTGGCCTTGGCGGTCAGTTCCTCGAACTTCGCCTGGTCGGCGCCCGGAATCTTCGCTTTCAGCACCAGGTGCACGGCCGTGATGGCAAAACCGTCGTCCTGCTTGTCCAGCGTGACTTCGGCAGTGGTGTCCATCTGCTCGGCCGTCAGGCCCGCTTCGCCGAGTATCAGCGACAGCGCCATCGTGAAGCAGCCGGCATGGGCGGCGCCGATCAGCTCTTCGGGATTGGTGCCGGGCTTGCCTTCGAAGCGGCTGGCAAAGCCGTAGGGATATGCCTGCAGCGCGCCGCTCTTGGTGCTGATGGCGCCCTTGCCATCCTTGATGCCGCCAGACCAGACGGCCGAACCGGTTGTTTTCATCGTAACGCTCCTGGTTGAGTATGTAGAAAATACTGGAAGGCAAGCGCGGCCAGGATCTGTGCGAGCAATTGGCCCTGGCGCCTGCCGTCGTTTATCTTATGTGATTTGCAAGCGGCGTGTCGCCTGCCATGTGGCGAGGTGTTGTGCGGCCTCAGTCGGCCTTTTATTCGTCTTATTTCAGGCCTGCAAGTCCCAAATCCTTTAAAATAGCAGGTTATAAGAAAATTCCCGCAAGCGCGCGGAATCTTCGCGCTCGATGTGCCAGTTTTCAGTTCTATAAGAGGATCAATGATGTCTATTTCCAGCACCGAAGAGATCGTCGCCGAATTACGCGCCGGCCGCATGGTGATACTGGTCGATGAAGAAGACCGGGAAAATGAAGGCGATCTGGTGCTTGCCGCCGATTTCGTAACGCCTGAAGCAATCAATTTCATGATCACCCATGCCCGCGGCCTGGTGTGCCTGACCCTGACCGAAGAGCGTTGCGACGAGCTGAACCTGTCGATGATGACCTCGCGCAACGGTACCGCCTACGGCACCAATTTCACGGTATCGATCGAAGCGGCCGAAGGCGTGACCACCGGCATCTCCGCCGCCGACCGCGCCAAGACCATCCAGGTCGCGGTGGCCAAGGGCACGCTGCCGACCGATATCGTGCAGCCTGGCCATATCTTCCCGCTGAAAGCGCAAAAAGGCGGCGTGCTGATGCGCGCTGGCCATACCGAAGCCGGTTGCGACCTGACCGCCATGGCGGGCCTGACGCCCGCGTCGGTGATCTGCGAAATCATGAAGGACGACGGCACCATGGCGCGCCTGCCGGACCTGCTGGTGTTTGCGGAACAACACGGCCTGAAGATCGGCACGATTGCCGACCTGATCCACTACCGCAGCCAGACCGAGTCGCTGGTCGAGCGCGTGGCCGAACGCACCCTGCGCACGGCGCATGGCGAGTTCCGCATGATCGCCTTCCGCGACAAGCCGAGCGCGTCGGCCCACCTGGCGCTGGTGCATGGCGACCTGGCTGGCGGCCTGGAAACGCTGGTGCGCGTGCATCAGCCGGTGTCCTTGCTGGACGTGCTGGAAAGCGAAGCGACCACCCACTCCTGGACCGTGGCTGCCTCGATGGCCGCCATCAAGCAGTCCGAACGGGGCGTGATGGTGCTGTTGAACTGCGGCGAAACGTCCGGCGAACTGTTTGCCCAGTTCGCCGCGCTCGATACGCCGCAGGCCAAGCCGAAAGGCCGCGCCGCCAGCATGGACCTGCGCAGCTACGGCATCGGCGCGCAAATCCTGCGCGACCTGGGCGTGAGCAAGATGCAATTGCTGGCCAGCCCGCGCAAGATGCCGTCGATGGCCGGTTTCGACCTGGAAGTAACGGGTTTTCAGTGCCATCCAGGCCGGACGCCCGACTAAATCTGCTGCGCGTCGCGCTTTGCGGCCGGTGATGCTCACTGTACCTTCGTACAGTTGCGCTTCTCGGCCACAAATCACTGCCGCTCGCCACGATTTTGTCAGGCGCCGATATAAGAGTAAACGATGGCGGCATGTGCATGCCGCCCTGAACCACCAGATTAAAGAGGCATATGATGACCGTAGGAACTTATGAAACCAATTTTGCCGGCGAAGGTTTGCGCGTCGGTATCGTCCAGGCACGATTCAATGAAATCGTCGGTGGTGGCTTGCTGTCGGCATGCCTGGAAGAGTTGAGCAAGCTGGGCGTGGCCGATGAAGATATCCTGCACGTGACCGTGCCGGGCGCCCTTGAAATCCCACTGATTCTGCAGAAGATGGCGGAAACCGAGCAATTCGACGCCCTGATCGCACTGGGCGCCGTGATTCGCGGTGAAACCTATCACTTCGAGCTGGTATCGAATGAATCGGGCGCAGGCATCACGCGCGTCGGTCTCGATTACGGCATCCCGATCGCCAACGCCGTGTTGACGACCGAAAACGACGAGCAAGCAGAAGTGCGCATGCTGGTCAAGGGCGCCGAAGCAGCCCGCGTGGCAGTGGAAATGGCTAATCTGGCCCAGGCGCTGGAAGAGTTGCAAGACACTGACGAAGATTAATCGCGGGTGACAAGCATGCCATGGCTGCGTTGCAAGGCCTCGCCGTACTCACGTACTGTGTTCGGCCTTGCGCCTTGCCCTGACATCCATCTCACGCGCGATGATGCCGCTGGTATGCTTTTAAGAAAGTTGCAGCGGCCGTCTCGTCAGTATGTGTAGTGAACAAGTATTTAGAACAGGTAACAATCATGACTGAGAAAAATTTGCTCGCCAATCCCAGCAAAAATCGCACGCCGCGTCACCGCGCGCGCGAGTTTGCCTTGCAGGGGCTGTACCAGTGGCTGCTGAACAATGAAGACGCGACCACCGTCGTCAACAATATTCGCGCGGCGCACGGCTTCGACAAGGCGGACGGCGATCATTTCACGGTGCTGCTGTACGGCGCCATCAAGGATTCGCAGGCGCTGCGCGACAGCATGGCGCCGCTGATCGACCGCAATATCACCGAGCTGTCGCCGATCGAGCACGGCATCCTGCTGATCGGCGCATTCGAGCTGAAAAACAACGTGGAGATTCCTTACCGCGTCGTCATCAACGAAGCGGTCGAGCTGGCCAAGTCGTTTGGCGGTATCGACGGCCACAAATATGTGAACGGCGTGCTGGACAAGCTGGCGGCGAAATACCGCGAGGATGAAGTTGCCAGCAAGCGCAAGTAATTCCACACACTATATATAGTGTGCGTTCTGCGGGTCGCACCGCAGGACATGAAAAAAGCCACCGTACGCAAGTACCGGTGGCTTTTTTCATGCAAAGCGCTTGCAGCGCTTTTAAACGGTCACAGACCTGCGATCTCGTTATGTGGTTGCACTTTGATGGTCAGGCTGCCCGTTTCTTCAGGCGCCGCTGCCACATTCTTGGCTGGGGCTGGCGAATTCGACACCATCATCGGCGTGCTGGTCGGCACGCGCTGGCCGGCAGATACTTGTTTCAGGCGGCGGTATTCGGCCAGCACGCGCGAGCCATAGCCCGAGTCGGTGGCGAAGTTGGCGGCGCCCACATAGGTTTTCAGGCCGGCTTCGACCGAGCCGCCGCGCGTCACATAGTCTTTCAGGATCAGCGAGCCGACGCGGATATTGGCGACCGGATTCAAGGCAGCTTGCACGCCGCCCATTTCCTGGAAGCGCTCGTGGTGGACTTTCGACATGACCTGCATCAGGCCCTGCGCGCCGACCGGGCTTTCCGCGAACGGGTTCAGGCCCGATTCGATGGCCATCACGGCCAGGATCAGCAGCGGGTCGAGCTTGATTTCACGCGCCGTCAGGTAGGCCGTCGAGACCAGCATATTGGTGGCGTCATTGGCCACGCGGTAGCGCTTGGAGAGCCAGGTGGTGACCCATTGCTGCTGCTTCTGCGTGCCCAGCAGCGCTTTTTCTTCCTTGCTCAGCTGCGTGTCGGCAGCGGCCACGGTCTGCACGGAGGCAGGCGCTGCCATCAGGGCCGACAGGGCCGGCGCTTCGACGGCTTGCGCTTCCGTCATGGGCAGCGGGAACAGGCTGTGCGTCAGTTGCTTGCCCAGGTCAGGGCGGAACATCAGCAGGGCGATCAGTGCGAGAGCGGAAATGCCGAACACTGTCAGTGTGTGTTGCGCCGTGGTCAGAACACCACGTGCCGAGATTGCCGTCGCGCGCGCGCGAATTCGCGCTAACGCTGGCTGGCCAGCCACGGTTGAAACAGGCAATGCTGCTTCAGTGCTACGATGAGTCATAGAGTTTCCCCGAAATGTCGCGTCAACAGACAGTCCCTCCGCGGTCTCGCGGTAATCGGGTACTGCCAATGCCGTGCATCAGAAATATCATCGTCTGTCGCCGCGTATGGATGCGCGCGAGAGACGCCGTCATTGCTTGCTTGAGCTGATCGGTCCCTGTGGTATTGGATCAGTTGCAATACAACTTTTACCGGGGGTAAGGCAGACGCCTTTTGAAAACACTCCTTAAAATGTCATGTGGAGCCCCGACTCCGTGAATGAAAGAGAGACGCTAAAATCAGCTCTGGGCCGTCGTCCTCGTTCAAGTTGGGCGAATTGTAAGAGCCGTTTTATATCAAGTCAATACTAACGAATTCATTCTTTATTACTTTTATGTCTTACTTTTTGTCTTGCATTGTGCCAAAAGCCAATAAAATCAATTACTTGGCATAGATCCTTCAGCAACGGCGTCCGACGTCAAAAAAATTTAAAAACACATGAAATATTCAGATTTGCGAGATTTTATTTCTCAGTTGCAACAAATGGGCGAACTTAAGACCATTTCGACGCCTGTTTCCCCCTATTTGGAGATGACGGAGGTCTGCGACCGCACGTTACGCGCGGGCGGACCGGCCTTGCTGTTCAACCATCCCACCAACCATAGCATGCCGGTACTGGCCAATCTGTTCGGTACTCCACGCAGGGTCGCATTGGGCATGGGTGCCGAGGATGTCAGCGAACTGCGCAAGATCGGCCACGTGCTGGCGCGCCTGAAGGAACCGGAACCGCCGAAGGATTTCAAGGATCTGCTGGGTCTCGGTTCGCTGGTCAAGTCTGTGTGGGACATGTCGCCGAAGGAACTGCGCGGCGCCAAGTGCCAGGAAATCGTCTGGGAAGGCAATGATGTCGACCTGGCGCGCCTGCCGATCCAGCATTGCTGGCCTGGCGACGTCGCACCGCTGATTACCTGGGGCCTGGTGATTACCAAGGGGCCGAACAAGAAGCGCCAGAATCTGGGCATCTACCGCCAGCAGGTGCTGGGCCGCAACAAGGTCATCATGCGCTGGCTGGCGCACCGGGGCGGGGCGCTGGACTTCCGCGAACACGCGCTGCAGACCAAAGGCAAGCCGTATCCGATCGCCGTCGCGCTGGGCGCCGATCCCGCTACTATATTAGGGGCGGTCACGCCGGTGCCCGACAGCCTGTCCGAATACCAGTTCGCCGGCCTCTTGCGCGGCAGCCGCACGGAACTGGTGAAAGCGATCGGCAGCGAGCTGCGCGTGCCGGCGTCGGCCGAAATCGTGCTTGAAGGCCATATCTATCCTGACGAAAACCATCCGAGCGGCTACGAGCATGCTTTGGAAGGGCCGTATGGCGACCATACCGGCTACTATAATGAGCAGGACAGTTTTCCCGTCTTCACCATCGACCGCATCACCATGCGGCGCGACCCGATCTATCACTCCACGTATACCGGCAAGCCGCCGGACGAACCGGCCGTGCTGGGCCTGGCGCTCAATGAAGTGTTCGTGCCGCTGCTGCAAAAGCAGTTCAGCGAAATCACCGATTTCTACCTGCCGCCCGAGGGCTGCAGCTACCGCATGGCCGTGGTACAGATCAAGAAGCAGTACGCGGGCCACGCCAAGCGCGTGATGTTCGGCGTGTGGAGCTTCCTGCGCCAGTTCATGTATACCAAGTTCATCGTGGTGGTGGACGAGGACGTCAATATCCGCGACTGGAAAGAAGTCATCTGGGCGATTACCACCCGTGTCGACCCGATCCGCGACACCACGCTGGTCGACAACACGCCGATCGACTACCTGGACTTCGCTTCGCCGATCAGCGGCCTGGGCAGCAAGATGGGCATCGACGCCACCAACAAATGGCCCGGCGAAACCACGCGCGAGTGGGGCACGGTGATTGCCATGACGCCGGAGGTCAAGGCGAAGGTGGACAGCATCTGGCAGGAGCTGGGCCTTTAACGGCGGCGCATATTGTCGGTCGGGCAGGCCGGGCAGGCCGGGCAGGTCGGGTAGGTCGGGTTAGCGTAGCGTAACCCGACAACGGCCGCGAAAGTTGCGGCATCGTACGTCGGCATACTCAGCAGCGTCGCTTACGGCCTGCGGCCCAAGCCGACCTGCGCCGACCTGCGCTGATTCACGCGGTATTAATACGCCAATTTCCCAATTGCCTGCAGACCGGTTATAATTACCCCCGGCGGGCCCCTGCGCATCGTGGCATGGCTAACCTGGTCAGGTCGGGAACGAAGCAGCCACGGCTATTAACCATGAGTGCCGCAGATCAGGCTCGCCTCCTTCGGGAAACAAATCGCAAAGCTGCCCCAGGGCAGCTTTTTTGTTTTGGCGATGCATTCTGGTCATGCGCTACAATTGCCGCCTTGGCTGGCCCGGCCATGAGGCTTGCGCCCGTCCGCGCAGGATCACCGCAACATCGCATGGTAAAATCTCAGCATGTCCTATCAAGTCCTCGCCCGTAAATACCGCCCCAAGAATTTCGAGACGCTCGTCGGCCAGGAGCACGTCGTGCGCGCGCTCACGCATGCGCTGCACAGTGGCCGACTGCATCACGCCTACCTGTTCACGGGCACGCGCGGCGTCGGCAAGACGACCCTGTCGCGCATTCTGGCCAAGTCGCTCAATTGCATCGGTCCCGACGGCACGGGCGGCATCACGGCCCAGCCTTGCGGCCAGTGCGAAGCATGCACGGCGATCGACGCGGGGCGTTTCGTTGACTATATAGAGATGGATGCGGCGTCGAACCGCGGCGTCGATGAAATGGCGCAGCTGCTGGAGCAGGCGGTGTATGCACCGAGCAATGCGCGCTTCAAGGTCTATATGATCGATGAGGTGCACATGCTGACCAACCATGCGTTCAATTCGATGCTGAAAACGCTGGAGGAGCCGCCGGAACACGTCAAGTTCATCCTGGCCACCACCGATCCGCAAAAGATACCCGTCACCGTGCTGTCGCGCTGCCTGCAGTTCAATCTCAAGCAGATGCCGCCCGGTCATATCATCAGCCACCTGGACAATATCCTGGGGCAGGAGGGCATCGCCTTCGAGCAGCCGGCCTTGCGCCTGCTGGCCCAGGGCGCGCACGGCTCCATGCGCGACGCGCTGTCGCTGACCGACCAGGCGATTGCCTATGCGGCCGGCGAAGTCACGCTCGACGCGGTGCAGGGCATGCTCGGTGCGCTCGACCAGTCCTACCTGGTGCGCCTGCTCGACGCGCTGGCGCAGCAGGACGGCGCCGATCTGCTGGCGGTGGCCGACGAGATGGCCTCGCGCAGCCTGTCCTACAACAATGCACTGCAGGACCTGGGCACCTTGCTGCACCGCGTGGCGCTGGCGCAGACCGTGCCGGCCGCCGTGCCGCAGGACTTGCCGGAATATGCCGATATCGTGCGTCTGGCGCAGGCCTTCGACGCGGAAGAAGTGCAGCTGTTCTACCAGATCGCCGTGCATGGCCGCAATGAACTGGGCCTGGCGCCGGACGAGTACGCCGGCTTTAGCATGACCCTGCTGCGCATGCTGGCGTTTCGTCCCGGCATCGGTGGCGCCGACGGCGTGCCGGCTGCGGCCCCCGCCGCCGCGCCCGTAAACCGTCCCGCTGCGGTGGCTGCCGCGCGCGCCGCCGCCCAGTCCGCGCCGCCGGCCCGGGCTGCCGCACACAGTGTGGCCAGCCATGCGGCCGTGACGCCGCCGCCACCGGCGGTAGTGGCCGCTGCGGCAGCGACGGTGGCGCGCAGCGAGGCACCGCCGCCTGCGCCCGCCGCAGCGCCAGCTCCGGCAGCGGCGCCCGCCGCACCAGCCGCGCCGGTCAGCTCGGCCCGCGCCGCCATCAATGCGGCGCTCGAAGCGGCCCGCGCCGCGTCGAAAGGCCGTCCGGGCAGCGCGCCGTCCGCGCCGACTTCGGCGCCGAAAGCACCAACGCCAGCGCCAGCGGCCGCTCCCGTGGCCGCCGCGCCCGCCGCACCCGTGCGCAGCACGCCGCCCGCCGCCGCCAAGTCGCCCGCACCGTGGGATGATGCACCGGACCCGATGCCGGCCCTGGCCCCGGTCGCCGTCATGGAAGCACCGGCGACCGCGCGCCAGGCGCCGCCACAAGCCGAACCCGATGACGACCTGCCGCCCTGGGTCACCGAATTTTCCGACGACAGCGCTTCGGCCGCCGTGCAGAACGCACCGCTCCAGCAAAGCAACGAGCAGCCCGCCGTGGTGATGCCGCAGCGCGCGCCCAAGCAGGCCGCGCCCAGCGCGCCGTATGTGATCACGCCCGTGCCGGGTCTCGACTGGGATGGCAACTGGCCCGCCGTGGCGGCCGTGTTGCCACTGCGCGGCGTGGCCCAGCAGCTGGCGGTACAGGCCGAGCTGATCGAATGCCTGCACGACGGCCACAGCACCACGTTCCGCCTGCGCGTGCCGATCGACACTTGGCGCAGTCCGGCCAATGTGGAAAAACTGGCGGCGGCGCTGGCCGAGCGCTTTGGCCGCAAGATCCAGGTCGACACCGAACTGGGCGCTGTCTGGTATACCGCCAGCGCCGAAGCGCAGGCGCATCGCGAAGCGTGCCAGCGGCAAGCTGAAGAAACTATTGAAACCGACCCCTTTGTGCTCGATATGAAGCGTGCATTCGACGCCTTCGTGGTGCCGGGGACGATTACACCTGCACCGGCCGGCGCTGCGCCGACCTTGCATTGATTAACTTGACTAAATAATACGGAGCATTTCTCATGATGAAAAATCAACTGGCTGGCCTGATGAAACAGGCGCAAACCATGCAGGACAATATGAAAAAAGCCCAGGAACAGCTGGCGCTGGTGGAAGTCGAAGGCCAGTCGGGCGCCGGCCTGGTCAAGGTCGTGATGACCTGCAAGAGCGACGTCAAGCGCGTCACGATCGATCCGTCGCTGCTGGCCGACGACAAGGACATGCTGGAAGACCTGGTTGCTGCCGCCTTCAACGACGCCGTGCGCAAGGCTGAAGCGACCTCCGCCGAAAAAATGGCCGGCCTGACCGGCGGCATGAACTTGCCAGCCGGCTTCAAGATGCCATTCTGATGACAGGCCGCATGCGCTCGATCAATGCGAATGGACAGGGCTGAACCATGTCCAAGTCGCTGGAATTTTTGACCGAGGCGCTGCGGCGCCTGCCCGGCGTCGGCCCCAAGTCGGCGCAGCGGATGGCATTTCACTTGTTGCAGCACGATAGGGAAGGCGCGTCCATGCTGTCGCGCGCCCTGTTCCAGGCCGTCGATGCCGTGCATCACTGCGCCCTGTGCAACACCTTTACCGAACATGAAATTTGCGAGAACTGTCTCGACGACGCGCGCGACAAGCGCCTGCTGTGCGTGGTGGAAACACCAGCCGACCAGCTGATGATCGAGCAGACGCTGACCTACAAGGGCCTGTATTTCGTGCTGATGGGACGCCTGTCGCCATTGGACGGTATCGGTCCGAAAGATATCCACCTTGAAAAGCTGCTGGGCCGCGCCAACGATGGCGTGGTCACGGAAGTGGTGCTGGCCACCAACTTCACCAATGAAGGCGAAGCGACCGCCCATTACATCAGCGAAATGCTGAAAGCCCGCGGCCTGCGCGTGAGCCGCCTGGCGCGCGGCGTGCCGGTCGGCGGTGAACTCGAATATGTCGACGCGGGCACGATCGCGCGCGCGATGCTGGACCGCAGGGCAACATAAAACCCATGGACAAGACGACTCCTGCCGGGCCGCTGGCCGGCATCAAGGTGCTGGAACTGGGCACGCTGATTGCCGGGCCGTTCTGCGCCCGCATGCTGGCCGAATTCGGCGCCGACGTGATCAAGATCGAGTCGCCCGATGGCGGCGACCCGATCCGTTCCTGGCGGGTGCTGAAAGACGGCACCTCGCTGTGGTGGTCGGTGCAGGCGCGCAACAAGAAAAGCCTGACGCTGAACCTGAAGGCGCCGGAAGGGCGGGCGATTGCACGCCAGCTGGCGCTGGAAGCGGACATCATCATCGAGAACTACCGGCCCGGCGTGCTGGAAAAATGGGAGCTCGGCTACGAGCAGCTGAAGAAAGACAAGCCCTCCCTGATCATGGTGCGCCTGTCCGGCTTTGGCCAGACGGGGCCGATGAAGGACCTGCCCGGCTTTGGCGCCATCGGCGAATCGATGGGCGGCTTGCGCTATGTGTCCGGCTTCGCCGACCGCCCGCCGGTGCGCGTGGGCGTGTCCATCGGCGATTCGGTGGCGGCCCTGCACGGCGTGATCGGCGCCATGATGGCGCTGCGCCACCGCGACGTGACCGGCGGCGGAGAAAGCGGGGAAGGGCAGATGGTCGACGTGGCGCTGTACGAGGCCGTGTTCAACATGATGGAGTCGCTGGTGCCCGAGTACGACCAGGCCGGCGTGGTGCGCGAACGCACGGGCGGCTCCTTGCCCGGCATCGTGCCATCGAATACCTATACCACCGGCGACGGCGAAAATATCGTCATCGCGGGAAACGGCGACGCCATCTTCAAGCGGCTGATGCTGGCCATGGGCCGCATCGACATGGCGGGCGACCCGCAGCTGGCGCGCAACGACGGCCGCGTGGCCCGCACGCAGGACATCGACGACGCCATCGGCGCCTGGTGCGCCACGCACACCATCGACAGCGCGCTGGCCGTGCTGAAAGCGGCGGACGTACCGGCGGGCAAAATTTACTCCGTGCGCGACATGATGAGCGACCCGCAGTTCCTCGCGCGCGACATGTTCGAGCAGCACCAGTTTGCCGACGGCACGCCCGTCAAGCTGCCGGCCATTACCCCGAAACTGTCGGCCACGCCGGGCAGGACGCAATGGCTGGGGCCGACCCTGGGGCAGCACAACGACGAGGTATTGGCGTCGCTGGGGTTCGATGCGGCGGCGATAGCGCGGCTGAAAGCGGACGGCGTGGTTTGAGGCAGGAGGGATGAGGGTAGGTCGGATTAGCGCGTGGCGCGTAATCCGACATTTACCGCCAACAATGTTATCGGATTACGCGGCTGCGCCGCTAATCCGACCTACGTACTGAGGAATACTGTGAATTTTTTCCCCCTGCGCGCCATCTGCGCCGCCGCCTCGGCCATCGTCTTGCTGTCGGCCTGCGCCACCGTCTCCGCCGACAGCCCGATTACCAGCCTGCGCCTGATCGGCGAACAGCGCATCGCCCTGAAGCAGCCGTTCAATGGCACGCTGGTCGGCGGCCTGTCCGGCATCGACTACGATGCGGCCAGCGGCGACTGGGTGCTGGAGAGCGATGACCGCTCGGGATTCAATCCGGCCCGTTTCTACCGCGCCACGCTCAGCTATGACGCCAACAGTTTTTCAGGCGTGAAACTGAACAGCGTGCATTTCTTCAAGCAGCCAGCCGGCGGCAATTATCCGAACCTGGCGCATGCCAAGCTGGACCGTGGCGAGCAGGTGCCCGATATCGAAACCGTGCGCGTCGATCCGCACGATGGCAGCCTGTGGTACGGCAGCGAAGGCAACCGCAAGGTGGGGCTCGATCCCTTCGTGGCGCACGCCAGCCGCGACGGCCGTTATCTGGCACCGTTGCCCACGCCGGCCATGTTCAGGGTCAGCCAGAATGAAACCGGTTCGCGCAACAACATGAGCTTCGAGGGACTGTCGTTTTCGGCCGATGGCAACAGCCTGTGGCTGGGCATGGAAGCGGCACTCTACCAGGATGGTCCGCTGGCCACACCCGAGCGTGGTTCCGTGGTGCGCATCACGCAGCTCGATCGTGCCGGCAAGGTGCTGGCGCAGTATGCGTACCCGATCGAAGCGATCGCGTCGTCGCCGGCGCCGGGCCGCAATGCGGACAATGGCGTGTCGGAAATTCTGGCGATTGACGGGCACCGGCTGCTGATCGTGGAACGGGCCGGCGTGGAAAATGCCGAAGGCGTGTATGCGAATCACGTACGCCTGTATGAAATGGATGTGGCAGGCGCCACCGATATCCGGGACGTGCCGGCGCTGGCCACTGCGAAGTATGTGCCGGCGCGCAAGCGCCTGCTGCTGGACCTGGAAAAAATAGGCCTGGAGCGCGTGGATAACCTGGAAGGCATTGCCTGGGGGCCGCGCCTGGCCAATGGCCGTCGCAGCCTGGTGATGGTGTCGGACGATAACTTCAACGCCCAGCAAGTCACGCAACTCCTCGTCTTCGAAGTCCGCTAACGCTCCCTGCTGCCATGCCGGCGGTGCGCGCCTGCCGCGCCAGCATGGCCGTGATCGCATCGTGCGGCGACGGGTGGCCCAGGAAATAGCCTTGCGCCATGTCGCAGCCGTATTCTTCCAGCATCAGCAGCTGCTCGTCCGTCTCCACGCCTTCGGCCACCACCACCATTTTCAGGCCATGCGCCATGGCGATGATGGCGCGCGTGATGGCCGCGTTTTCCGCGTCCTGCGGCAGGCCGGCGATAAAGCTGCGGTCGATTTTCAGCGCCCGCACGTCGAAGCGCTTTAAATAATTCATCGACGAATACCCGGTACCGAAGTCGTCGATCGACAAATAGACGCCGATGCCGCGCAGTTGTTCCAGGGTCACCATGGTGGCGCGCGCGTCATCCATCAGCGTGCCTTCCGTCAGTTCCAGTTCCAGCAGGCGCGCGTCGAGCCCCGTGTCGGCCAGCGCGGACAGCACGATCTGCATCAGGTTCTCATCCTTGAACTGCTTGGCCGACAGGTTGACCGCCATGCGGATCGCCTGCTGGCCGCCGCTCTGCCAGGCCTTGGCCTGGTTGCAGGCCGTGCGCAGCACCCATTCGCCGATCGGCACGATCAGTCCCGTTTCTTCGGCCAGCGGAATGAATTCGGTCGGCGAGATGATGCCGCGCTCGGGATGGCGCCAGCGCACCAGCGCTTCCACGCCGACGATCCGGGTGCTGGGCACATCGATCTGCGGCTGGTACAGCAGGTACAGCTCGTTGTTCTGCAGCGCCTTCCTCAGGCCCACTTCCATCTTGAGGTGGCTCATGATTTCCATCGTCAGCGAAGAGCTGTACAGCTTGGCGTTGTTCTTGCCGCAGTTCTTCGCGTGGTACATGGCCGTGTCCGCATATTTGAGCAGCGAATTGCAGTCTTTGCCGTCCTCGGGATACAGCGAAATGCCGATGCTGGCGGTGACGAAAATCTCGTGCGACTCGATCATGAAGGGCCGGCGCATGGCTTCCTTGACGCGGTGCGCCACGTTCAGCGCATCTTCCACCCGTTCCAGGTCGGGGATCAGGATCGTGAATTCGTCGCCGCCCAGGCGCGCCAGGTTGCTGCCGCCCAGCTCGCTGTCGAAATCGTGTTCCGGGCGCAGCACCAGGTCGCTGGGACGGATGGTTTCACGCAGGCGTTCCGAGACGATTTTCAGCAGATGGTCGCCGACATCGTGGCCCAGCGTGTCGTTGACGCGCTTGAAGGCATCGAGGTCCATGAACAGCACGGCAAATTTCTTGTCGTGTTCTTTCGAACGCACCAGTTCGCGTTCCAGCGTTTCCAGGAAAGCCTGGCGGTTCGGGATGCCGGTCAGGCTGTCGCAATACGCCAGGCGCCGGATCTGCTCTTCGGTGCGCTTGCGCTCGCTGATATCGCGCACCAGTCCCAGCACTTCGTCGGGGCCGGTCGACACCAGCCGCGCCTCGAAGTGGCGCGTGCTGTCCGCATGCGTGAGCGTGTAGTCGACCGAGCGGATCTGCTGGGTGGCCAGCACCTTGTGCATCTGGTCGACCAGGCGCGCGGCGATCTCGGGCGGCAATATTTCGCTGATATGGCTGCCGACGCAGTTTTCGATGGAAAAGCCGGCGCTGGCGTCGTGGCCCTGTTCGTAGTCGAGATAATAGCCGTCGCGGTTCAGGCGAAAGAAAGTGTCGGGAATCGCGGCCAGCACGGCGCGGTTGTGGGCGTCGGCGATGCGCAGGCGGGCAATCGCGTCGCTGGCGCGCAGCACGTACAGCACGCGGTGGCCGAGGATGGGCCAGTTGATCGGCTTGGAAATGAAATCGGTGGCGCCCACTTCATAGGCATGCGTGACGGCTTCCAGTTCGTCGCCGCCGGTGACCATGATGATGGGCACGGTGACATTGCCCTCCTGGCGGCGGATTTCGCGGCATACGCCAAAGCCGTCCATGGCCGGCATGTCGACGTCGAGCATGACCAGGTCCGGACCACTGAGCTTGTAGCTGGCCAGGGCCTGCACCCCGTCTTCGGCCTCGATCACGTCCAGCCCCACTTGCGTGAGCATTTGCCGCATCAGCATGCGCATCACGGGGTCGTCATCGGCCACCAGCACCAGGCCGCGTTTGGGGGAGAGGGGCGCTGTCATGTCAATGTTCCTTTACGAGGATGCTGCCCAGCGCGTTGCGCGCCGCCAGGAATTGCTGTTCCATTGCCTGCAGCAGGACAGCCGCGCCGTCGGTGCTGCCGGCGCGGCCCAGTTTTTCCATCTCCTTGCACAATTGCGCCAGCGCATCGGCACCCACGTTGGCGCTGCCGGATTTGAGGCTGTGCGCCACCTTGCGCATGGCCTCGGTGTCGTGCGTGTCGATCGCGCCGCGCAGCCTGGCCAGCTGGCGCGGCGTGTCGCCGGCAAAGGCGCTGATCACGCGTTCGAGCAGGGCCTCGCCGCCACCGCCAGCGCCCCCGGACAGCGCGCGGATATGGTCGAGCGCCTGCAGATTGAGTTCTACTGAAGGTGTTGCCGACGGTGCTACCGAAGGTTCTGGCGAAATTGCTGCCAAAGGCTCCGCGGCAGGCTGTGGCCTGGGAGCTGGCGCTTCGATATCGATGTCCGCATGGTGCACGCTGGCCGCGCGCGGCAGGGCGATCCAGCGCGCGATCGTCTGGCCCAGCTGCTGCTGGGTGAAGGGTTTGCTCAGGTAATCGTCCATGCCGGCCGCCAGGCAGGCTTCGCGGTCGCCCTGCAAGGCGTTGGCGGTAATCGCAATGATCGGCAGCGTGCCTGCGTGACCCGGGTGGCGCGCGTGGCCGCCATGCTGCTCGTGGCGGCGGATTTCGGCCGTGGCCGCAAACCCGTCCATCACCGGCATCTGGCAATCCATCAGCACCAGGTCGAAGTCTTCGGCCCGGGCCGCGTGCAGCGCCTCTTCGCCGTTGTGGGCGCACACCACGTCCAGGCCCAGGCTGTCGAGCATGGCCAGCGCCACTTCCACGTTGACGGGATTGTCTTCGGCCAGCAGTACCCGGCGCCGTTGCCGCCGGGCCCCGTGGTGGCCAGGCTGGCGCGGCGCATGGGGCGGGTGGCTGCGCAGGTTTTCGCTGGCGCGCGGCACGGTGACGATGCAGTCGAACAAATCGCATTCGCGCGCCGGCTTGATCAGCTGGAAGGCGACGCCCGCTTCGCGCCGCTGGACCGGGTCGGCCGCGCTGCGTTCGGTGCTCAGCAGCAGCAGTTTCAGGTCGGCCAGCAGCGGATCGCTCTTGATGGTGGCGGCCAGCGCCAGGCCGCTGGTGCGCGGCAATTCCATGTCGAGCAGGGCCACCGTGTACGGCTGGCCGGCGTCGGCGGCGGCGCGCAGCCGGGCCAGGCATTCGCCGGCCGTGTCGGTACTGTCGCTGGCGATATGCCAGCTGGCCAGCTGGCGCTCGAGCACGGCGCGGGTGGCGGGTGTATGGTCGACGATCAAGGCGCGTAACCCTCGCGTGGTTTTCAGATTGAAAGACGGGTCGTCGCTGTCGACGCGCCGCTTATCGAAATTTACGTCGAACCAGAAGATCGAGCCTTGCGTTAAAGCATTGTCGACGCCGATTTTTCCGCCCATCAACTCGACCAGCTGCTTCGAGATTGTCAGGCCCAGCCCGGTGCCGCCATGCTTGCGCGTGGTCGAGCCATCGGCCTGCGAGAACGAATCGAAGATGCGCGAACGCGCCTCGCTCGATACGCCGATGCCGGTGTCATGCACCTCGAAGCGCAGGCCCACGCTGGGATTGTCTTCGCGGCTCACTTCCACTTTCACGGTGACCTTGCCCGTCTCGGTAAACTTGATGGCGTTGCCGAGCAGATTGACGATAATCTGGCGCAGCCGGTTCGGGTCGCCACAGATGGCGATCGGGATATCGTTGGCGATATCGAATTCCAGGCGGATATTTTTCGCTGCCGCCTGCGGCGCGAACACATGTTCGATATCGTCGAGCAGCTCGCGGAAGTTGAAGCGGATATATTCGACGCTGAGCTTGCCGGCCTCGATCTTCGAGAAGTCGAGAATGTCGTTGATGATCACCAGCAGGTTCTGTCCCGAACGCTGCACCATGCTGGTGTAATGGCGTTGCTGCGGGCTCAAAGGACTGGCCAGCAGCAGTTCCGTCATGCCCAGCACGCCATTCATCGGCGTGCGGATCTCATGGCTCATGGTGGCCAGGAACGCGCTCTTTGCCTGGCTGGCCGCCTCGGCCGCATCCTTGGCCTTCTCCAGCTGCTCGGTGCGCACGCCGACCTGGCGTTCGAGCTGGTCGCGGTAGCTGGCCAGCTTGGCGTCGCGGCTGTCGATCTGGGCCAGCATGTCGTTGAAACTGTCGATCAGCAGCCCCAGTTCGTCGCTGCGCTGGTGGCTGATGCGGTGGCTGTAGGTCTGGCTGCTCGACACCTTCTTGGCCGTTTCGATCAGCTTGGTAATCGGTTCGGCGATCAGGCTCTTGAAGCGCCCGGCCAGGATCACGGCGACCAGGAAGGACAGCAGGGTAGCGCTGCTGATGGCGCCCAGGTGGCGCACGATATCGCGCCACATCTGGTACAGATCGGTTTCGATCATGACCGCGCCGATCATCTCGTCATGGTGCAGCACGGGAAGGTACAGCTGCATCGAACGCTTCAGCACGGCGCGCGCGCCGGTATCCGGGGCCGGCGCCGCCGCAGCCAGTCCGGCCAGCAGGGCCGGTTCCATGTCTTGCGGCTCGGGCCGCGCCAGCTTCGGGTGGCGGGCGCGGTAGACGGCAAACACCTTGCCGTGCCGGTCATACAGCGCCGCCTGCACCACCTCGTCGCGCGCCTGCAAGGCCGCCAGCATCTGCTGCGCCTGGCTGGCCTTGCCTGCGAGCAGGGGGGCGGCGCCGGCGGCGCTGATCACGCCGCCAAGCGACAGCAGCTGGCGCCGTTCATCCTCCCGGTGGCTGAGCACGGCCGTCACGGCAAACGCGACGAACACCAGCAACAGCGCGCTGCCGGAGGACAGTACCGAAATCATGGTCAGTTTCTGGCTGATGCTGGCGCGTTGAAAGTTGAACATGGGGACGGACATCCTCCAGTGGAGCTACTTGCTATTTGTTAATTAATTCCCATTGGAAAAATATAAACGCGAAGACCCACGCCGATATTGACGTGGGTCTAAGGATGCAGAGGGGAGGGGAACCAATTGGTCGTGTCGGATTACGCCCTTCGAGCTCATCCGACCTGCGCTTGCGCCCGAGAATTCGCAGGCCGGGTTAGCGGCGTAGCCGCGTAACCCGGCAACATGGTTGGCCGCAGAATACGGCCCGGGCAAATATCAACAACACCCGCCGCGCTTGCCTGCGCCGCCGTACCGCGCTTCCTGGCGCTCGCGGAAAAACTCCTCGTACGTCATCATCGGCTCGCCGGGATGGGTCACTTCCCGGTGCGCCACGTAGGTATCGTACTCGGGCAGGCCGCACATCAGCCGCATGCTTTGCCCGAGATAGCGGCCTGCCTTGAGGATTTCGTCGATCATCACTGCACCGTCGGCATGGCCTGGTACGGCGATTCTTTCGTGCTCGGACGGCTGTCGGCGCGCGCCTTCATGATGGTGCGGATGCCGAAGAACAGCACGCTGACCACCACGATCACGAAGAAGCCGGCCAGGCCCGCATCGAGGTAATCGTTGAAGATAATCTGCTGCATCTGCGCCACCGACTTGGCCGGCGCCAGCAGGGTGCCTTCGTCGAGCGCCGCCGAGTATTTCTTCGCATGCGCGAGGAAGCCGACGCGCGGGTTGGCGTCGAAAATCTTCTGCCAGCCGGCCGTCAGCGTGCACAGCAGCAGCCAGATGGTCGGCACGATGGTGACCCATGCATACTGGCCGCGCTTCATCTTGAACAGCACGCAGGTGCCGAGGATCAGCGCAATGGCCGCCAGCATCTGGTTGGCAATGCCGAACAGCGGCCACAGGGTATTGATGCCGCCCAGCGGATCGACCACGCCCTGGTACAGGAAGTAGCCCCAGGCCGCCACGCACAGGCCCGTGGCCAGCAGGTTGGCGATCACGTTTTCCGTCTGTTTCAGCGCTGGCACGAAGCTGCCCAGCAAGTCCTGCAGCATGAAGCGGCCGGCGCGCGTGCCCGCATCGACGGCGGTCAGGATGAACAGCGCTTCGAACAGGATCGCGAAGTGGTACCAGAAGGCCATCATGGCCTTGCCGCCGATGGCGCCGGACAAAATCTGCGCCATGCCCACGGCCAGCGTCGGTGCGCCGCCGGCGCGCGAGATGATGCTGTGCTCGCCCACGTCCTTGGCCGTCTGCGTCAGCATTTCCGGCGTGATATAGAAGCCCCATTGCGAGATCGCCTGGGCGGCCGATTCGGCGGTGGTGCCGATCAGCGCGGCCGGACTGTTCATGGCGAAATAGATGCCCGGCTCGATGGTCGAAGCGGCCACCAGCGCCATGATGGCGACAAACGATTCCATCAGCATCGCGCCATAGCCGATAAAGCGGGCATGGCTTTCGTTTTCTATCATCTTCGGCGTGGTGCCCGACGAGATCAGCGCATGGAAGCCGGACACGGCACCGCAAGCGATGGTGATGAACAGGAACGGGAACAGGTTGCCCGACCAGACCGGGCCGGAGCCGTCGATGAACTTGGTCATGGCCGGCATTTTCAGGTACGGCGCGACGACAATGATGCCGATCGCCAGGCCCAGGATGGTGCCGATTTTGAGAAAAGTGGACAGATAGTCGCGCGGCGCCAGCAGCAGCCACACGGGCAGCACGGAGGCGATAAAGCCGTAGCCGATCAGCATCCAGGTCAGTTCGGTGCCGGTAAAGGTGAACATGGCGCCCAGCACCGCGTGTTCCTGCACGTACTGGCCGCCGATAATGGCCAGCATCAGTAAAATGAAACCGATGACCGACACTTCGCCGATGCGGCCGACGCGAATGAAGCGCGAGTACACGCCCATGAACAGCGCGATGGGAATCGTGGCCATCACGGTAAAGCTGCCCCATGGCGAGCCGGTCAGCGCCTTGACGACGATCAGCGCCAGCACGGCCAGGATGATCACCATGATCATGAAGCAGCCGAGCAGCGCGATCATGCCGGGAATCTCGCCCAGCTCAGCCTTGATCAGGTCGCCCAGCGAGCGGCCGTCGCGGCGCATGGAAATGAACAGCACGATAAAGTCCTGCACCGCGCCGGCAAACACCACGCCGGCCAGGATCCACAGCATGCCGGGCAGATAGCCCATCTGCGCCGCCAGCACCGGGCCGACCAAAGGGCCGGCGCCGGCAATCGCCGCAAAGTGGTGGCCGAACAGCACGTATTTATTGGTGGGAACGTGGTCAAGGCCATCGTTGTGCTTGAAAGCCGGCGTCATGCGGCGCGCGTCCAGGCCCAGCACCTTGTCGGCGATAAACAGGCTGTAGAAACGGTAGGCGATCAGGTAGACGCAGACGGCGGCGATCACGATCCAGATTGCGCTGATCGCTTCGCCACGTTGCAGGGCGATCACGCCCAGGGACCCGGCGCCGGCCAGCGCAAGCGCTGCCCAGCCGAGCTGTTTGAAAATGCGGTTCATGTTTCCTCCAGAGATATGACGGGCGCTGCGCCGTGTGCTTGCTACCGGTTTGTTACCCTGTGTTGCCCTGATCGTTGCCAGGTTGATGTAAGCGCAGCTTATGCCGAGTATTCACCAACCGTATAATGATGACAAGCGCAGCAATACGCAGTAACGCTCAGTATTACTACGCAGAGCAAACCCCGCGCCAGCACGTAAAATCACGGGTTCTTCACATTCATTCAGCGCGCCAGGCCATGAAACTACGACAGAAAGTCATCTTCCTGGCCATCACGCCGCTGATCCTGGCCATGTGTGCCATCGCCTTTGCCGTGCGCCACCAGGCGCTGACTCTGGCCGAGCAGCAGCGCGCCACCATCGAGCAGGCATATCTCGCCAGCAAGGAAGCCGAGCTCAAGCACTATGTGACGCTGGCCAGCCATTCGATCGCCAAGCTGGTCCAGTCCGGCCGCACCGATGCCGCCACCCAGGAGGAAGCCAAGCGCATCCTGGCCGCCTTGAGCTATGGCGACGACGGCTATTTCTTTATCTATGACCTGCAGGGCAACTCGCTGATGCATCCGCGCCAGCCGGAACTGGTGGGGCAGAACCTGTGGCAATTGCGCGACGCGGATGGCAATCTGACCATCCAGCGCCTGATGCAGCGGGCCAGGAGCGGCGGCGGCTTCGAGCGCTACAACTGGGTCAAGCCGTCCACCAACAAGGCCGCGCCCAAGCTCGGCTACGTGATCCTGATGCCGGAATGGGGCTGGATGATGGGCACCGGCATCTACATGGACGACGTTGACCAGGCGCTGGCCAAGGTCGGCGCCCAGCAGTTTGCGAATATCCGCTCGACCATGCTGTGGATCGCGGCGATTGCCATTCTCGGCGCGCTGGGCGTGGCCGGCTCGGGGCTGGTACTGAATATCCGCGAACTGCGGGTGGCCGACGCCAAGCTGAAAGTGCTGGCGCAGCGGGTGGTCGAGTCGCAGGAGGAGGAGCGGGCGCGGCTGTCGCGCGACTTGCATGACGGCATCAGCCAGTGGCTGGTGTCGATCAAGCTGCAGATCGAGGCCGGCATCGTCCGCCTGTCCGGCAACGCTGAACAGCAAGCGAAGGCGCCGGCCACTTTCGAGCGGGCCGCCGAGCAGCTGAACAAGGTGCTCGGCGAGGTGCGCCGTATTTCGCACAACCTGCGTCCGGCCATCCTCGACGACCTGGGCCTGGCGGCGGCGCTCGATCACCTGGTGCACGAATATAATGACAGCAGCAGCGCGCAGGCCAGTTTTGCAGCCAGCCCGGCGGGCGCCGGCGAAGGCTTGCCGGACATGGTCAACACGGTGCTGTTCCGCATCGCCCAGGAAGCGCTGACCAACAGCGAGCGCCATGCCAACGCCAGCGAGGTGACAGTCACCCTGCTCGAGGCGCATGGCGTGGTCGAACTGCGCATCCTCGATAATGGCGGCGGTTTTGACGCCGACAGCATCGCCCTGCATCCGCAGCGCGGCATCGGCCTGCGCAACATGACCGAGCGCATGGAAGCCATCGGCGGCAGCCTGCAGATCGAGTCGGCCAACGGCGGCACCACGGTACTGGCGCGCCTGCCTTTCACTCCACACACATGAGCAAACAATGACTGAATTGATACGCATACTGCTGGTAGACGACCACCCGCTGGTGCGCGACGGCCTGCGCGCGCGGCTGGAAGCGGTGCCGCATTTCGACGTGGTGGCCGAGGCGGGCGGCGCGGACGACGCGCTGGCCCAGGCCAACGCGCACCAGGTCGACCTGGTGCTGATGGACATCAATATGCGCGGCACCAATGGCATCGAAGCAACCGCCATGTTCAAGCAGGCGTTTCCGCAGATCGCCGTGCTGATTTTGTCGATGCACGACAAGCTCGAATACGTGTCGCAAGCGATTGCCGCCGGCGCGCGCGGCTATGTGCTCAAGGACGCGCCCGGCAAGGACATCGTGTTCGCCATCGAGACGGTAATGTCGGGCGGCATCTACTACAGCGCTGCGCTGGCCAAACAGCTGTCGCGGCCGCAAGTGCACGATACCTTCCTGACCCTGCGCGAACAGCAGGTACTGCAGCATATTGCCGCCGGCCAGTCGAACAAGCAGATTGCGCGCGAGCTGGACCTGAGCGTGCGCACGGTGGAAACCCACCGCCTGAACATCAAGCGCAAGCTGGGCATCGAGGGCCAGGCCGAACTGATCAAGTATGCGGTCGAGCATGCGCAATTCGAGGGCTCTTAGTTTCTTTGCTGAATGTTTTTTTTGAACATTTATTGCCAATATTAAACTGTTGTGCGCGTGAGATTCAGATAGAATGATTCTTGCTGTCGAACTGTTATTCTTTTCCGAGCCACAGTGGCAGCATTGAGATCCTTTTATTATGTTGCCTTGCCCACACGAGATGATCGATGTCAGCGTCTGAATCAAACCTGTTTCCTTTGGTGGGATTACAAGCAGTTGCCAATGCGCACAATGAGTGGGTGGCGGTCAGCTTTCATCTGCCGCAACAGGCCGGTCCCGGCAACAGCCTCGCCACCGCGCTGGCCGCCGCCGATGTGTTTGCGCACCTGGCGCCGCTCGACTGCATCATTCCCTTGTCGGACCCGCATGCGGTAGACGAGGCCTTGCTGGGCCAACTGCTTCCCCACCGCACCATCTTCCGCTTGCCCGCCGCGACTGTCGCCGACCAGCAGGCACAAAAAATCTGCCAGCAATGGCGCGATGCCGGCTACCGTATCGTGCTCGACGGCCCTGGCGCCGGTCCCGTGACGGCGGCCCAGGTCGATGCGCGCGCGCTCGGCTTTGACGCGGCCGGTGAGCTGCCGGAGCTGCATCAGCTGATCAGCCTGCCAGGTCCGCACCTGGCCTACAACGTTGCCGATGGCGACAGCCTGGCCACCGCCGCCGCCCTGGGCGCCAGCTGGTTCGCCGGCGACTATGCGCTGCGCGGCCTGCGCCACCATGGCGACACGGAAGACGGCGGCTCGCGCCGGCGCCTGCTGGCGCTGCTGGGCCTCTTGGCGCGCGACGCCGACGCGCAGGAACTGGAAGTGCCGCTCAAGCAGGATCCCGCGCTGGCGTATCATCTGTTCAAACTGGTCAACTCGGCCGCATTCGGTTTCATGGCGCCGATTACCAGTTTCAACCAGGCCATCACCTTGCTGGGCCGGCGCCAGTTGCAGCGCTGGCTGCAATTGCTGCTGTATGCGCGCCAGCAGGACGACGGCAAGGTCAATGCGCTGCTGCCGCTGGCGGCCGTGCGCGCGGCGCAGATGGAGTCGCTGTCCCAGTTGCGCGGCGGCGACCGCGCGGTGCAGGACCTGGCCTTCATGACGGGCGTGTTTTCCCTGCTCGATGTATTGCTGGGCATGGACATGCGCGACATTATCGCCAGCCTGAACCTGGACCCGGCCGTCAACAACGCCTTGCTGGAGCGCAGCGGCGAACTGGGCACCATGCTGGCGCTGGCCGAAAGCGGCGCCACGCCAGCGCAAGAAACCCTGGCGGGCGCCGGCGTCGATGGCGAAACCTGGTGGCGCAGCCTGCTGCAGGCTTACCAGTGGGCCATCCAGGTCAGCCGGAACATCTAGATGACCATCTTGCCGGTGTCGAATTCCCTCAGTGACAGCGCCGCCCTGTGCGACGCGGTGATGCGGCTGCGCGGCGCGGCCCTGGTCGCTGAACTGGGCCGCATCGCCGGCAATGTGATGGACAGCCCGCAGTCCCAGTTCCTGCCAGCGGCCGGCAGCGACGCGCCCGCGGCCTTGCCGGCGGCGCACGATGCCGGCTTGCTGCAGGAAATCACCTTTGATGGCCATTGCTTCGGCCACTACCGCGTGGCAGGGCGCAGCAGCTACGGCGCGGAAGACCGCCGGCAGTTGTCCAGCCTGGCGTCGCTGACGGCCGGCGTGCTGCAGGTGCACTCGCTGGCGCAGCGCTCGACGCACGCGTTCGCCCAGGTCGAAGCGCTGCTGGCGCAGCAGACGCAGATCCTCGACCAGCTGCACGAATCGGTGCTGACGATGGACCTCACCGGTTACATCACCAGCTGGAACAAGGGCGCCGAACGGCTGTTCGGCTACTCGTCGGTGGAAGCGGTGGGCCGCAATATCCTGTTCCTGTACGACGACGAAGACACCGGTTTCCACGACGCCTTCCTGGAGCAGGGCGGGCGCCTGATGGAAGTGCGGCGCAGGAAAAAGTCCGGCGAAATCTTCTGGGCCAGCCTGTCGCTGTCGCCCTTGCGCGATCTCGACGAGCGCCCGGTCGGCCTGATCGCCTACCTGACCGACATTACCGAACGCAAACTGGCCGAAGAGCGCCTGCACCACCTGGCCTATTACGACGCCCTGACCAGCCTGCCCAACCGCACCCTGCTGACCAAGCTGGTCGACCAGGCCCTCTCCGTGGCCCAGCGCAGCAAGATGCTCGGCTGCATGCTGTTCATCGACCTGAACCGCTTCAAACTGATCAACGACACCCTGGGCCGCCGCGTCGGCGACGAACTGCTGCGCCAGGTCTCCGTGCGCTTTCGCCACGTGCTGCGCGACCAGGACCTGGTGGCGCGTCTGAGCGGCGACGAGTTCGCCGTCGGCCTGTTCGACATCAGCCAGCATTTCGAGGCCAGCACGGTGGCGCAAAAACTGCTCGCTTCGCTGGTGGAACCGTTCCTGATCGAAGGCCACGACCTGCGCGTGGGCGCCAGCATCGGCATCAGCGTCTACCCGCAAGACGGCCACGACGCCGAAACCCTGCTGCGCCTGGCCGACATCGCCATGTACCGCGCCAAGCAGGACGGCGGCGGCGAAGCCGAAAGCGTGGCCTTCTACAGCCAGGACATGAACCTGGGCATGCAGGCGCGCATGCGCCTGGAAACCGGCCTGCGCCACGCCCTGGCCGAGCATCAATTGCTGCTGCACTACCAGCCGAAATACGCGCTGGGCAGCGGGCGCATGATCGGCGCCGAAGCGCTGGTGCGCTGGCGCCACCCGCTGCAAGGCATGATCCCGCCGGCCGACTTCATCCCGCTGGCCGAATCGACGGGCCTGGTGGTGCAGGTCGGCGAATGGGTGCTGGAAGCGGCCTGTGCCCAGGCGCAGGCGTGGAAACAATCCGGCCTGCCGCCGATCCGCATCGCCGTGAACGTCTCCGCCCGCGAATTCACCTCGGCCCTGCCGGCCAGAGTGGCCGCGATGCTGCAGCGCTACGGCCTGGAAGCGGCCTGGCTGGAACTGGAAATCACCGAAAGCACCCTGATGCACAACATCGAGCGCGTGATCGGCATCATGGACCGCATCACGGCGCTGGGCGTGGCGCTGTCGCTGGACGACTTCGGCACCGGCTACTCCAGCCTGTCGTACCTGAAGCGCTTCCCGATCGATACATTAAAGATCGACCGGTCTTTTACCACCGGCATCCCGTCCGACGCCAGCGACTGCGCGATCGCCACCACCATCATCAGCATCGCCCAGCAGCTGCACCACAAGGTGATCGCGGAAGGCGTGGAAACGGCCGAGCAGATGGCGTTCCTGAACAGTGCCGGCTGCGACGAGGTGCAAGGCTATTTGTTCTCGCGCCCGCTGGCGGCGGACGAGTTCGAGCGCGTGTTGAGGGTGAATTGGGAGTTGTGATTGTTGCTGCTTGCGGGCTGGCGCAGCTGCTCTGGCCAGCAGCAAAGACACAGCCGACAACATTGACGGGCCACGCGCGTGCGCTCCACTTCGGTCTTGCCAGCCAGGCCGGCGCACTGTTTGACATCGCCTTCAGCATTCCGCTCCTCTAATCGGCCCCGCACCCTTGGATGCGTAGGTCGGATTAGACCCAGCGGGTCGTCATCCGACACCACCACTATGTCATCCCCATTGGTAACCCCCCAAGCTTTATGTATAATGCAGGCTCCGGAAGCGTGGCCGAGTGGTTGAAGGCACTAGTCTTGAAAACTAGCGACGGGTTAAACTGTTCGTGAGTTCGAATCTCACCGCTTCCGCCAGGAAATAAAGAAACCGCCTTCGGGCGGTTTTTTATTGCCTGGCGGAAGCGAGCAGGGCGCCTGCGCGCCCTGCGTGTGAGATTCGAAGGGCTGGGCCTACCGGCCCAGCCCGCCCCGAATCCTCCACCTGCTGCCGCTGCGCGGCAGCCCCGCGCGCCGTGGGCGCGCGTTCGTGGTTCTAATCAGGTTTAGGCTGAGCTCGCTTCTGCGGCGCGGCACGCATCAGCCCGTATCCGAATGGCGGATATTAGTCCGTAGCCAAATGGCGGATATCCGACATAGCGCGCCGTTCTGGCCAACACCGACCGCTAACTCGATAGATTGGTCATCGTCACGCCGTTCTGAATCAGCGCCGCCGCGCCGGCCTCGCTTGTTTCAAACTGCAGGCCGGTCAGGGCTGCCGCGCGTTTCCCCCAGCCGGATGGCATATTCGTCACCGCCAGCCCTGACGCCGCTGTGCGTGTGCTTGGCCAGGCTGATGGTGCCGGCCAGCACGTCATCGCTGACTTTGACTGTTCCTTGCACAGCCACGGCCACGCCGCCGCCGGCGCTGGCCTTGGCGTTCACGCCGCCATTCAGGGCGGTGGCCCCAATCACCGTGGCCGATTTCTTGACGATCAGATTGCCCATGATGGTGACGTCGCCTGTGCAGATGGTGCTGGGCGCGTCGGACGTGACTTTATCGGCAATGATGGTGGCGGTGCCGCCGGGGAGTAGGGCCGTTAGGGCATGAGCCGCATGGTCGTATTGCAGCACGGCGCCGTCAGGGTAATGCGTGGTATGGATCGCGTCGCTGGTTTCAGGCGCGTCAAACGCCTTGGAGAAAAGCACCGGCAGAATGACGCCTCGCGCCAGATCGCCGCCCGGTGACAGGACCATGACCTGTTCGCCAACGGTAGGTGCTGACCAGGTACAGGTGCTGCCGGCGCGCTGGGTAATCCAGTTCAGCCATTCAGTGGTGAGTTTCGGCCCAAGCTGGACGCGCGCCTTGGCGCCTTCGACCTGGGCAATGGTGCCCAAGCGGATCAGGTTTTGCAGCAAGCGGGAGAGATTGTATTGGTCGGCATTCATGCAATGCATGTTGCCGAAGTCCGCGTGCGTATGCACGCGGGGAGGGGGCTGATATCCGCCTTAGTGGCTCTTCAGCTAAAATAACTTAACAGTTACTAAGGTGAAAAAAATAGTTCCTATAATTGAAATTACCCAAGTAGTTACTCGAAAAAATGGTTGTCTACTATCCTTGGTTAAATTTCTAATGCCATAGTAAATATTTGAAATTGTTACAATAGCGAGGGATAAGCAAAGAATGGGTAAGAGAAAAGAAGGGTTTTTCTTTAAGATTACGGGCGCAGCAATTACGGCGGATAAGAAGATGAATAGGATGCACGCCCAAGCAATTTCTTGGGGGCTTTCCGAATACTGATGAGCGGGATTTTTTGTGAGATACTGCTGTTTTTTATCTTCTATTGATTTAAATGCTGTGCGTAATCCATATGCGCCTGCCCATAGCCCTAGAATAATTGAAAAATATCCAAGGATGTCATAAACGTCGTTTCTAAGATAAATTGAAAGAAATATAGGTATTGATATTATTAGGCAAATTGTTCCGATAATTTTGTCAGCTTTGTTTAATTCCATGATATTACCAATTAATTATAAAATTATTTTTGAGTGCAGATACTTGTCTTTTTGTCAGTCAACTTTTGCTAATTTTCATGAAATTTCATAAATTATAATTTTAGTTATGAAATTGACAAATATGCTCTAGTAGAAACCCACGTATCAGAGCACATTCCGATAGAGCCAGTCGCAGAAAAGGCCATTGTAGATACATTATAAAGTAACCCACTTTTTTTAATGTGTTCTTTTTTGTCAAATTGATGAACTCGTGCTATATGTGCGATTCGCCCCACAAAGCTAATCTCTAAATCATTGCTGGTCACTGAGGCTTTCAGAAACCTTATGGTGCGAATATTAGCGAACATCGCCTCATTTTATCGCTTCATCTTTCCATTCTTCCCTTCGCCCCGTATGACTTGGCCAGGGGCGGGGGCACAGTATGAGCGACCACATCGATAAGACCGACAAGATCATTTACGCTGAAGTGGCGCGCGGCCTGGCCGCCGTGCGGCGCCGCCCGGGCCTTGTGGCGCACGGCTGCTGTCACTACTGCGACGAGCCGCTGGCGCCGGCCCTGCTGTTCTGCGGCGTGGACTGCCAAGACGATCACGACAAAGAGCTGGCGGCGAAGACACGCGCCGGCCGCCCAGGGTGACCGCCATGCCGCGTTAGCCAGCAGGGCCGTGCCTGCATAACCCAGCCGCGCCACGCTGCCCCAGCCACCACACCGCCCATGAGGCGGCTTTTTCACGTCCCGCGAACCTGAATTGCATCAAAAGCAAGAAAAATCCCCATTTCGGCCCGGCGCGCGCAGTTGTCCCCCCCCTCCACACCTGCCCGCTATATAGGGGTCTTTTGACTCAAATTTGCGCCATGGCCGAAGGCGCATGAGGACTGGCGCGGCGGGGCGAAAAGGGCGCATGCGATTTGACGCGTTTTGAGCGGTTTTTCGCGCAGGTGGGGGACGGTATGGAGAAGGCGAGTTTCGTGCTCTGACCGGGCTGCATTGGAGCTACACGTTTTTTTTCAATCTATGTTGGGGCTTTGAATCTAATTTTTATTATAAATATAGCGACCAATAATGGTCGCTATATTTATATGTTAAGAAAATTTATGCCAGGGCTTCAATCTCGATGCTGGTGTTATATATGCCTGGGTGACTTTGATCAATTATGTCACTTAGAGATGAGCGCAATTTATCATATTTTAGTGAGACTTCGAAGTCATCTGATGTTATGTGCTTGAATAAATTATATGGTTTGTCTTTGCTTGGCGCCTCACCCAAGTAATAGCCTTCAAAATCAGGTTTGTGGACGACGGTAACTACTCTTCCGTCCGTAAGATTGGCTGCATCCCGAATGCTATGATTTATTCCCCACATTGCGTTTTTATTTCCATTAACGTTTAGCTTGGAATCTAAGTCATGTATTGCAATCGCTGAAGATTGAAATTGGTCAAATATTTTTATGAACGTGGGGATATTTGCTTTTCCTCGACAGTTTATTACGCAGTAGCTACCATCTAAATTTTCGCGAGTAATTAAAAATTGATAAGCTAAATATTCAGTATCGCCTTCAACTAGCAAGGATTTTTCGTAAAAGAAAAATTCGTTTACTGTTGGGCAGCATTTGTTTAGCATTTTTAATTGATCTTTTTCAATTTCTGTAAACGCTGCTTTGTCTGTTTGGAAATAGCAAACACCTGTGCCAAAATTGGTTAGCTTTATTAGCGTTGTGTGATCTTGAGTGAGGTCAATAAAAATTGGAGAGTGTGTAGTACACATTACTTGCCATCCTGCAACTTCTGCCAGAGCATAAATCGCTTTCCGTGCTGAACGGATGATGGAAGGATGTAGATTTATTTCCGGCTCGTCAAGCAGCAAGATTTTTTGTTCTTCATGCGTTACTTTTGTTGCGCCTTTTTTTAACATTCCTTCACTACATAGCGCACTTAAAGCCGACCATAAGAACGCTCGTTTTGTTCCAGCACCTTGATGTTCCAGAGGGGCTGATTTGCCATTCGCCGTCAAGATGAAACGGCTACCTTCTTTAATCGCATCTTCGGCTTTAAATTTTCCTACACCTGTGTCAAATTTTACTGTTATTCCTGGAAACAGTTTCTGCACTTCTTCTTGTATTTTTTGATTAATTTTCGATACACCGCCTGCTATTTCTACTTCAACTTCTTGAGCTAGTTTAGATATCTCATCGATGATTTTTTTTAATTTGCTCTTATCACTTTTTAATTTTGATAAAGCACTTTTTGCGGCTAATTCTTTAACGACTTTTTCAAAAGACTCATAGCCATCATTCGGATTTACTCTAATTGGTGTTGGAATTCTACTTTTAAGCATAGAGTTAAACCCTCCTGCCCCACCTTTTTTCCAGTCATTTGTAATGCTGCTGAAGCTGAATTTTTCTCCATCTTCATCAACCTTACTCCATAAGAATTTAAATTTAGCGCAACGTCCAAAATCTTCATCTCCTTCAATAACCCACTCCTTTCCAACTATGTCAATATCTTCAGGGGTAATATCCGAAAAAACGCCAGTAATGGATATTGGAATATTTTCATCCCTATTATGGAAGAAATCTATAGAAAGCGCTGTTCCCATCGATGCGTACTTCTCGTATGCATCCAATATTGTGGATTTGCAGCTGTTATTTGGGCCAATTAGCACAACAATATTATCAATCAGTATTTTTACTTCTCCGCCTATGCCTTTGAAGTTTGAAATTAGCATTGCTGTCAGTTTCATATCGATTCCCTATGTAATTTAAAGTTCTCATTTCAATGTAACATAGTGGAAATCTCGAATTCTATCCAATTGTAATTTTACATTTATTCAATATTAATGCTTATTTGGTCGGCTTAATTTTTTAGCATGGTTGGCGGAATACTTAAAGATCTAGATCAAGTGCCAATGTTTAATTTAATATAATATTTTTTCGACATTGTTCATGAGTAGGTATATTGGTAGATACTATTTTCATATCGTGGTCGAAGTCCGCATAAAGAATAGATGTTTGCATTACACCGCTTCCGCCAGGAAATAAAGAAACCGCCATCGGGCGGTTTCTTTATTTCCTGGCGGAAGCGAGCAGGGCGCCTGCGCACCCTGCGTGTGAGATTCGAAGGCCGTGCGCCTGCAGGCGCATTCCGCCCCGAATCCTCACTCTGCTGTCGCTGCGCGGCAGCCCCGGGCGCCGTGCGCGCGCGTTCGTGGTTCCAATCAGCCTGTCGACTGAGCCAGCTTCCACGCCAACCAACGTATCAGTTCATGTCCGAATGTCAAACCTGACCGCGCGACTGCACCAATTTGAAAAACCATGCGCGTGATTTTTTTCCGTCATCGCTGCGTCCCTTGTGCGAAAATAACCCTCCCCCTGGATGGTGTGCATGATGACCAAACTCACCGCAGTCATAACCGTAATGATGCCAATGCTGGCAGCTTGCAAGCCCGCAGCTACTGCACCTGCGCATGACATTCCTTCTGCAATGAAGCAGGCTGCGGCCACCCTGCTGCAGTCAAAACTTCTGCACGCGGCCTCGATTGCTGTCGTTTATCGCGGCAAGGAATTCATTCTGCATCAAGGCGAGCTGGAGACTGGCAAAGCCAATCCGCCGAACGATACGACACTGTACGAAATCGGCTCGGTCAGCAAAACTTTTGCTGGCCTGCTATTGGCGAACGCTGTGCTTGATGGGAATGCGGCGCTCGATGATCCTGTACAAAAGTATCTGGTGGGGGACTATCCGAACCTGGAGTGGCAGGGGCAGCCAGTTCGCTTGCGCCACCTGGTCACGCACACCAGCACGATGCCGGGCATGCTGCCGTCGCAGGTCAATGCCATATTGAAGGATTTCACTGCACACGCCACGCCGGCAAAGCTCAATTCGGCCTACGCCAATTACGGACAACAGCAATTCTGGCAGGACTTGCACACAGTCCGCATCAATGGCCCGCTTGGAAAGGACTATGCCTATTCAAGCGCCGGCACCGAACTCATTGCGCATACTCTGGAAAAAATCTATGGCATGCGCTATGAAGACCTGCTCACGCAATTCATCGCGCGTAAAGCCGGCATGCACGATACCAGGCTGAGACTTGCCGCCAAGGATGCCGGCCGGCTGGCGCCCGGCTACCATAGCGACAATCCCGTCGTGACGACACCGATGCCGCAACTGCCTTGGGGGGCAGCCGGCAACCTGAAGTCGACCATGCCGGACATGGCGAAGTACCTGCGCCTGCAGTTGGGCGCCGATCCGGCGGTCGTCGAATCGCACAAGCCGCTGCTACGTTTTCAGGACGACTTCAGCATTGGCTATTTCTGGAACATTGGTAACAATCGCCAGCTGGGCACGCATTATGTACACCACGGCGGCGTGCCACGCGCGCAAAGCTATGCCTACGTGGTTCCCAAATATCAGCTTGGAGTCTTCATCATCACCAACCAGAGCGGCGATGCTACGGCCGGCGCGATGGAAAGCGCACTGGCGCCTGTTTTCGACACAGTGGAAAGCATGGAGCGCGCGAAGTAGGCCAGCCCTCAGCCCAAAATCTCCCGCCTTACAATCTCCGCCCCCGCACTCAGCGCATTGAGTTTTCCGCGTGCCACCTCCCGCGGCAACGGCGCCATGCCGCAGTTGGTGGATGGATAGAGCTTGTCCGCATCGACAAACTGCAGCGCCTTGCGCAGGGTGTTGGCCACTTCCTGCGGCGTTTCAATCGCATGGCTGGCCACGTCAATCGCGCCGACCATCACTTTTTTGCCGCGTATCAGTTCAATCAGGTCCATCGGCACCAGCGAGTTGTGGCATTCCAGCGAGATGATGTCGATACTGGATTTCTGCAGCTTGGGGAACGATTCTTCATATTGGCGCCACTCGGAGCCCAGCGTCTTTTTCCAGTCGGTATTGGCCTTGATGCCGTAGCCATAGCAGATATGGATGGCGGTTTCGCATTTGAGGCCTTCAATCGCCCGTTCCAGGGTGGCGATGCCCCAGTCGTTGACTTCATCGAAGAACACGTTGAATGCGGGTTCGTCGAACTGGATGATGTCGACGCCGGCCGCTTCCAGTTCGCGCGCTTCCTGGTTGAGGATTTTTGCGAATTCCCAGGCCAGTTTTTCGCGGCTTTTGTAGTGGCTGTCATACAGCGTATCGATCATTGTCATCGGGCCTGGCAGGGCCCATTTGATCGGTTGTCTGGTTTGCTGGCGCAGAAATCTGGCGTCATCGACAAACACCGGCTTCTGGCGGCTGACGGCGCCCACGACGGTCGGCACGCTCGCATCGTAGCGGTCGCGAATCCTGACGGTTTCACGTTTTTCAAAATCCACGCCGTTCAGATGCTCGATGAAGGTGGTGACGAAATGCTGGCGAGTCTGCTCGCCATCGCTGACGATATCGATGCCTGCATGCTGCTGTTCCTGCAGTGACAGACGCAATGCATCCTGCTTGCCTTCGGCCAGTTCCTCGTCCTGCAGTTTCCACGGCGACCAGAGTTTTTCGGGCTGGGCCAGCCAGGAAGGTTTCGGCAGGCTGCCGGCGGTGGAGGTCGGTAATAATTTTTTCATGATGGTGTGATTTCGTGTATCGGTTGATCAGAGCGCGTAACTGGCAGTCCATTGTTCAAGAACATGCTTGTATGGCTTGATGAAGTGCTCTTCCGTATATTTCCCCTGCTTGACCGCCAGCTGGCTGCGCTCTTCCCGGTCATAGACTATCTGCGTCAATGAATAATCCTGGTTCTTCAGGCTGGGTTGATACGATTTGCCCGCCGCGCAATTGGCGTTGTAGATCTCGGGCCGGTAAATCTTCTGGAACGTTTCCATTGTGCTGATGGTGGCGATCAGTTCAAGATTGGTGTAGTCGCCCAGCAGGTCGCCGATGAAATAAAACGCCAGCGGTGCGGCGCTATCGGGCGGCATGAAATAGCGCACCTGCATGCCCATCTTTTCGAAATACTGATCGGTCGAGGAAAACTCGTTTTGCTGGTATTCGACGCCCAGCACGGGATGCTGGTTGCCGGTCCGGTGATAGACCTTGCTGCTCGATGCGCTGATGCAGATGACGGGCGGCTTCTTGAAGCGCTCCTTGTAGGCATTTGATTGAACGAAGTGCCGGAACAGCTTGCCATGAAAGTCGCCGAAATCCTCGGGCGCGCTGAAGGTGGAGCGATTGTTGTTATGCTCAGGCAGCAGCACGCTGAAGTCGTAATCACGCACGTAAGAGGAGAAATTATTGCCTGCGATGCCATCAATGCGTTCGCCGGTTTTTTTGTCGACGACGGTCGGTTTCAATATCTCGATCAATGGGATATTGCTGCCCTGGACATCGATATTCAGCTCCACCGAGATGATTTCAAGTTCTACCGTATAGCGGTCGCCATTCGGGTTGTCCCAATGCGCCAGGTTGTTGAAGCGGTTGTCGATCATCCGCAGGGTATTGCGCAGGTTTTCCTGGCGGCTGTTTCCGCGGGCCAGATTGGCAAAGTTGGTGGTCAGGCGCGTATTGTCGGCGGGGTGATAGTTTTCATCGAAAACAATGCTCTTGATGCTGAATATAAAATCGTTGCTCATGATGATCTGGTGTCCTGATTTTTGCGAAAAATGAATGTGGCGATGGCTGGGCGGCGTGATGGATGTCAGGCCGCGACCGCCAGGTCGGCGATGGCAGAGCGAGCCTGGCGCGTCAGGCCGATCAACGGCAGGGCCCGCTGTACCGCCAGCGCGGCGCGCTCGGTCAGGGCTTCGCTCTGCAGACGGTAGTCAAGGAAATCCCTGTCGGTCGCGTAGACGCCCAGCGGCAAGGTACGGGCCTGGAAAAAGCTGAACAGCGGGCGCAACTGGTGGTCGATCATCAGCGCATGGCGCTCGCTGCCGCCGGTGGCCGCCAGCAAGATGGGCTTGTCGATCAGGGCGTCCTGGTCGATGAAGTCGAAGAAGTGCTTGAACAGTCCCGTGTACGCGCCGCGGTAGACCGGTGTTGCCACCACCACGATGTCAGCCTGTTCCACCGCTGCCAGCTCGCGCTCCACCGCATCGGGCAACTGCGAGCGCCACACCGCGCCGGCCAGCTGCGGCGCGAGCTGGCACAGTTCGACCAGGCGCTGTTCGCACAGGAATTCGCCGGCGACCAGGTCCATCAGGTGCTCGGCCAGGGCGGCTGCCTTCGAAGGGCGTTGCAGCCCGCCGGAGACTGCGACTAAACGGAGTGGACGTGTCATGTTTGCTTTCATGTGTATGGATGCGGGCCATGGCCGCTGCGAAATGCCGACAACAAGGTGAACGGATGATAGCGATGGGGATTGTTGAAGTAAAACGGTTTAATTTCATGGCTACATGAATTTCGTTCATGCTGCGCTGGGGCTGAGGGGCGCATCAAGCAGCTACGCCAGGCAGTGCGCGAGGCAAACACGGCAGTCGCCATTGCGCTAGGCCGCCAGTAAAGAGCTCCATGCCGCCTGACGCCAGTTTTTTAAGCGCCAATAATGCAATTCCATGATAATCAGGCTACTGCAAATCCTGGAGCAACGAGGTCCGATCCGGCCAGTCTGTTGGATGAGCACGCCCTGGCCTTTTTCGAGGCGACGGCCACCAGCCGGGGAATCATCGAGGCGCATGAACAAAATACGTTTGGCGACCAGGTCAGGTGGGGCACGCCTGGCGGGGGCGAATACGATCTGGCGCACATCTATTTGCATGCGGGTGATCAGCAGAAATCGCTGGCGCAATTCGATGCCGCCCGGGACTGCCAGAACATGAAGGCCTTGATCGGGTCAGGAAGACGGGCATCGATGACTATGTCGCACGCCGAATCGCGGAAAGTAAACAGAAGCTGAAGCTGAGCGATTGGTAGCGGTATGGCATCTTGTTTCTGGTACGTCGACAACACGTTGTCCTGATCCGCAATACGGCCACGAATCGCCGGTTCGTTTACTTGTCGACTGGCTTTTCGCTCAGATACAAATCCTTTTCCAGCACCCACCCTTTGGTGCGCTTGCCTTCCGGGCTCACATATTCCGCCTGCACCCACCCCGAACGGGTGTCGAATACCCGCAGCGCATTGCCTTGCACCACATACGCCTTGCGGGCATGCGTGCCGGACGGATCGTCGTGAAAATAGGCCTTCTTGGCAGAGACCACGCGGATGGCCTGCCAGCTGCCTTTCTCGTTGAGCGCAAACGTCGCTGGTTCGGGAGCAAAGTGCTGCACGTTCCAGCAGCCTGGCGGGTCTTCTTTCAGGCCTGCACGGATGGTGGGCTTGGCGTTTTCGCTGAGCAACTGCATGGTGCCGGAAATAACGTTTTTAGCGTCGCGGTCTTCCGGAAACCAGGTGTCCACGCGCGTTGCCGGGTCTGCCACTTTGCCGCGCATGAAAAAGATGCAGCTGAATTGTCCGCCGCCAGTCGAACTTTCAAAATAGCCGGTCAACGTGCCTTGCCGGTCCACGCCGATCAGCAGGCCGTCGTAGTCGCCGGAGGTGATGGGGGAGGCAATCGCCGGGGTGGCCGCCAGCGTGGCAATCAAGGCAATCAGGAGTTTTCGCAATTTCGATGATCCTTCCGAGGTGGTGTGGATGATGTGCCCGCCGTCTTCGGCAGGGCAGGGCGACTATAACTGTTTTGACAAGTTTGCGGCGCGGGCTAGCGTGCCGGCGTGATGGAGACTTGCCTTTTATAATCAGCGTTTTATTCGATGTGAAAGCCTGTCCATGCCGATACCGACCCTGAAAAGCCGCTACCTTGCCACCCTGCTGGGCCTTGCCACCGGCGACGCCGTCGGCACCACCGTCGAATTCTCTCCCCGCGGCAGTTTCGCACCGGTCACCAGCATGACCGGCGGCGGCCCGTTCAATCTGCAACCCGGCCAATGGACCGATGACACCTCGATGGCGCTGTGCCTGGCCGAAAGCCTGCTGACCAAGGGCGAATTCAACCCCGCAGACCAGATGGCGCGCTATCTGAACTGGTGGCAGTGGGGCTACCTGAGCTCGACCGGCAGCTGCTTCGATATCGGCATGACGGTGCGCACCGCCTTGCAAAATTTTGCCGACACGGGCAATCCGTACAGCGGCGACACATCGCCGCGCACGGCCGGCAACGGCTCGCTGATGCGCCTGGCGCCGGTGGTGCTGTTTGCGTATCCCGATGTGGACGCAGCGATCCAGCTCGCTGCCGACAGCTCGCGCACCACACATGGCGCGCCGGAGGCGGTGGAAAGTTGCCAGCTGTTCGCGGCCCTGCTGTGCAGCGCGCTGGCGGGGACAAAGAAGGAAGCGCTGCTGGCCAGCGTCAGCTGGCAGCCATCAGAGCCGAAACTCAAGGAACTGGCCAGCGGCAGCTTTATCGCCAAGCCCGAGCAGCAGATCCGCGGTACCGGTTATTGCGTGGACTCGCTGGAAGCGTCGCTATGGTGCTTCTTCCATACCGACAGCTTTGAGGCAGCCGTGCTGCGCGCCGCCAACCTGGGCGATGACGCCGATACCACGGCGGCCATCACCGGCCAGATTGCCGGCGCGTATTACGGCGTGGAAGCGATTCCGCCGGCCTGGCTGGCGCCGCTGGCGATGCGCACGGATATGGAAGAGATGGCGGTCAAGCTGCTGGAACTGTCAGGCCAACGCTAGTTGGCTTTGCGCAGCGTAATGCGCGTCAGCTCCGATGGCCGTCCCAGCCGCAGCGCCAGCCCCGGCCACAAGGCCGTGCCATTGTTGACATAGAGCTGCATGCCGTCGACGCCATACAGGCCCGATACGAAGCCGCCGTTGGCCAGCGCAAACAAGCGGTCCAGGCCGGCGATCAGGCCGCCGTGGGTGTGGCCCGACAGTTGCAGGCTGGCGCCCAGCGCGGCGGCGTGGCGCGCGTTTCTCGGCTGATGGTCGAGCAGCACGACGGCCGTGCCGGCCGGTGCGCCCTTGAGCGCCTGCGCCAGGTCGGGCGCGGGCAAGCCGGAGTTCGGCGCCGTCACGTCGGTCACGCCGGCCAGCACCAGTTTCGCTCCGTTGCGTTCGAGAACGGCATGGCTGTTGTCGAGCGCAATCATGCCCAGGCCGGCAAAATACTGCATCCAGACATCGTGGCCGAAAAAGTATTCGTGGTTGCCGGGAATGACGTACACGCCGTCCCTGGCACGCAGGCCGCGCAGCGGCGCCACGTCAGGCGCGCGGTCGTCGATGGCGCCGTCGATCATGTCGCCGGTGACGACGATCAGGTCGGCGCCAAGCGCGTTGGTGTCCGCGACCACCGCGCGCGTCCAGGGGGCGTCGAACAGGCGGCTGATATGCATGTCGGTCAGCTGCACGATCTGGTAGCCGTCGAACTGCGGCGGCAATTTCGCAATGTGGATCTCGACATCCTTGAGCGGCGGCACGCGGATGGCCTGCTGCACGCCGATGGCGGCCAGCGCCATGGCCGCCACGGCCAGGACGTAGCGCAGGGCGGGTGGAATCGCCAGGCGGCGCCAGCGCACCAGGCTGGCAAGCAGCGTGAGCAAGTCGAGCGCCAGCTGCAGCAGGGCCAGCAGCAAAATCGCACTGAAGGCCCAGTTAAAGGCGATCACGATCTCCCTCGGGAACTCTGGCGAGAACACGCTGCCCGACGACAGGCGGCTGTACAGATGGTATTGCGAGGCGAGCAGCAGGATGGCCGCAGCAGCCAGCCTGGAGCGGAGTAACCACGGCAGCGGCCAGACACAGCGGGCGATAACGAACAGGCAGGGCAGGGCGAACATCAGGTGAAATCTGAGCATGGAGGGGCATCGTCGTATGGTCGAAGGGTCATTTAACCACGAACGCCGCGAAAAAGTGACTGCCTGGCCGTGGCGGCGGCCTGGTTTTCCATATGATAAAATCGCAAGCTTGCCTTGGCGTATCCGCCGCAGGCCTTCATAAGCATCTAACGTTTCGGCCGATGAAATCCATTTTATTTTGCACCAGCTATATTAAGAACGAACAGGCATGGCGGGAGCGATACCGGCGCTGGCTGGATTACTATCAGGATGGGCCGATCAGGGCGGACAAGAAAATCATGATCGACGATGGCTCGCCGTATTTGCCGCCGCCCGACATCATCAAGACCGTGACCAATAGCGCGCCGCTGTCGCTGTTCAAGGACGACAAGGTGATCGTGCGCTTCGACGACAACCTGGGGCGCCAGAGCATTTCGGCGTATCCGGGCTGGTGGCGCAGCTTTTTGCATTCAATCACGCTGGCCAAGGAGCTGGGCGCCGACAAGATCATTCATATCGAATCGGATGCCTATATATTGAGCCCGCGCCTGGCCGATTTCATCAACGATATTGATTCGGGCTGGCATGTGATGTGGACCGAGCGCTACCAGTTTCCGGAAACGGCGATCCAGGTCATTTGCAGCGATCAATTCGAAATTTTCGAACAGTTCAAGGCGCGCCAGCCCGATCTGAATTACGGCGACCTGGCCGAGCGGCTCTTGCCATTTACCTCGGTCGACCGCCAGTTCAAGGGCGAGCGCTATAGCGAGATCCGCAAGAACCGCTGGATTTTTCGCTCCAAGAAATTCGACCGTATTCCGCTGTTTCACCATCCGCTTTTCCGCGAGCCGATTCCGGCGGACGCCGATTTCGTCACGCAGGCCGTGATCTCGCAGAAATTCTCATTCGGCAAGGTCGGCTGATCGGCTGTTCAAGACGTGGCCGGCGGCATGCAGCAATGGCATGGCCGCCGGCAGGTCCGCGCGCTTGACCAGGATATGGTCACCATCGTAGGTGGAAACCACGAACACGCCCAGTCCACCCAGCGACAGGGGCCGCACCACCGACAGCACGATGCCGGTGGCGCCAAACGCAAACGGCCCCACGAAGCGCAGGCAGGCCCATCCTTCTTCCGATACCGTGCCGTCCGGCACGCGCGCGGCCTCGCACACGATCGACAATTCATGGGATGACCGGCTGATGCTGACAAAGCCGGACCCATCGGCCCAGGCCGGCATCGGCGCGGCCGCATCGAGGCGGCTGACGGCATAGTCGTGCGCTGAAAGTTCCAGGATGATGCTGTGCAGTTCTGTCGAGGTCGTCATCAGGTGTTCCTTATTGTACGAATAGCGAGGCGGCAATCGCCCACATGGTGAGCGCGATCAGGCCGTCGAGCACGCGCCAGGCGCGCGGATTGGCAAACACGGGCGCCAGCAGGCGGGCGCCGATGGCCAGCGCGCTGAACCACAGCACCGAAGCGGTCATCGCGCCAGCCGAGAACCATGGGCGGCCCTGTTCCGGCTGCTGCGCACCGATGGCGCCCAGCAACACCACGGTATCGAGCCAGGCATGGGGATTGAGCAGGCTGAGCGCGATGGCGGCGCGCAGGGCAGGGCCGCGCTCGCTGACGGCATTGCTGGCCGCCTGCAATGCCTGGCCTTGTCCGCGCCAGGCGGACCAGGCCGCGCGGCGCCCGTATTCGAGCAGGAACAGCGCGCCGCCGAGGCGGATCGCGCCCAGCAGCCACGGCGTGGACGCCACCAGCCGGCCTATGCTGCCCGCGCCCAGGCTGATCAGCAATATGTCCCCCGCGATGCAGGCGGCCGCGCACAGCAGCACATGCTGGCGCTGTATGCCCTGTCGCAATAAAAACGCATTTTGCGCACCGATGGCGATGATCAAGCCGCCACCCATCGCCATGCCCTTGAAAAAACTGCTGCTCAACATTGCTGCTCCCTTGCAAAAGGTTGCCAGCATAGGCGAGCGTGCGAGATTAGTATAATGAATGTTATTCGTGATTCATTCAATTCATTCATGAGAGGTGCTGATGAGTCAGCTTGACTACCGGGGCCTGGCGGCCCTCGACGCGGTGCTGGAGCAGGGCAGTTTCGAGAAGGCGGCGATGGCGCTGTCGATCACGCAGTCGGCCGTGTCGCACCGCCTGCGTGCACTGGAGGAGGCCGCTGGCGAGTTGCTGGTAATCCGCAGCCAGCCGCCGCAAGCGACCGCACGCGGCCACCGCCTGATCGCCCATTACCGGCAGGTGCTGCTGCTCGAAGCGGGCCTGCACACGGACACGCCGGCGCCCGGCGACTTGCCGCAGCTGGCGATCGCCTCGAATGCCGACAGCGCCGCCACCTGGCTGCTCGACGCGCTGGCGTCGGTACTGACCGAACCGGCCTGCCGCGTCGATGTGCTGCTGGACGACCAGGACCAGACGCTGCGCCTGCTGCGCGAAGGCAGGGTGGTCGGCTGCATCACCAGCTCGCCCGATGCCGTGGCCGGCACCTCCGTGGTGGCGCTGGGCATCATGTCATACCGCTGCGTGGCCACGCCCGCGTTTGCGCAGCGCTGGTTTGCCGATGGTTTGAGCGCCCAGTCCGTTGCCGCTGCTCCGGCAATCATCTACAACCGCAGCGACGCCCTGCACGCGCGCTATCTGAGACAGATGGGTTTGAGCGAAAATGTCCCGCACAGTTACTTTCCCAGCTCGGAAGGCTTTGTGGCGTTTATCAAGGCGGGCTTTGGCTACGGCATGGCGCCGCTGATCCAGATACGCGGCGAGCTCGAGCGCGGCGAATTGATCGAGCTGGCGCCGGGGACCGAGTTCCAGGTGCCACTGTACTGGCACCGCTGGAATATCCGCACGGCGCTGACCGGCAGGCTGCATGACGCGATCGTCGAAACGGCGGCGAAGTGGCTGGTCCAGGATGCCCTGTAGCCTCGTGCCGGCGCCAATATGGTCAAGCTTGACCTCGGGCAAATTTGCGCGCCGATTCCATTTGACCCTGTTCTGGTGCAAGCCTAGAGTGATCCCTGTCGTCCTCAGTCCCATCACCGATCATGGCCAAACCTTTCCCTGTCAACCCGAAGAATCCCGAACGCATCTGCTGGGGTTGCGATAAATACTGCTCGCCGGACGCCATGGCGTGCGGCAATGGCTCGGAGCGTACCCAGCATCCCGTCGAGCTGTTTGGCGAAGGCTGGAACGAGTGGGGCCTGAGTGCGCCGCAGCAGGCCGGCGAAGCGAAGAAAACGCCGTAGGCAAGGCCAGCCGGGAAGTGCTGGCAGCCGCTACAATAGAGTGCCTGAACTTCCTTTCGCAACCCATGCACACCACGCTGTTGAACTGGCTGAACTCATCCGGCCATGCTTACCATCTGGCCGAACACCGTGCCGTACACACCATCGCCGAAGCGCTGTCCTGCACGCCGGACTTGCCGGGCCTGATGTGCAAAAACATCTTTGTGCGCGATGCCAAGGGCAAGCGGCATCTGCTGGTGGTGGTGCCATACGACAAGCGCATCGACCTGCTGGCGCTGGGGCAGTTGCTGCAGACCAGCCGGCTGGGCCTGGCCTCGCCCGAGCGCCTGCTGCAGCACCTGGGTGTGACGCCCGGCGCCGTCAGCGTGCTGGCCCTGCTGCACGATCGGGCCCATGCGGTGGAACTGGTGCTGGACCAGGCCGTATGGGATGCCGCGCAAGTGCAGGCCCATCCCTTGCGCAATACGGCCACGGCGGTGATGCCGCACGCCACGTTAGAGGCATTTCTGGCGTGGACAGGCCATGTGCCGCGCGTGGCCGAGGTGCCAGCGCTCTCCTGAGCGCAATGGTCAGTGGCCCGCTACCTGCGCCGTGCCATTGCGGCGGCCCGGCCTGAAGCCGTGGGCGCGGGACGACCAGGCGATCGCGATCGCAAGCAGGAGCAAGATGCACATCGCCCACGGAAAGGCGCCAGCGCCCCACGCGCCGAGCAGGCTTCCGCCCACCACGCCGGCAGCCGCAATGGCGCCATTCCAGGCCACCACATTCATCGACAGCGCCACGTCGGCGCCACTGCCGGCGGTGTCGGCCAGCGCCGTCTGCAACAGGGTGGCCGCGCCGCCAAAGCTCAGGCCCCAGACAAGCATGCCCAGGTAGATAACGGCCGGAAACTGCGATGCCAGCCCCAGCATCATGGCCGTCAGGAGGAATGCAGCCAGGCTGGCCAGCACGGTGGCGCGCAGGTGGCGCTCGACCAGTTTGCCGGTGATCCAGATGCCGGCCAGGGCCGCGCCGCCAAACACCAGCAGCACCAGGTCGACCCTGGCCGCCAGGCCGGCCGGGGCAACGAACGGGGCAATATACGTATAGAGAATATTGTGCGCCAGCATCCAGGTGATGACTACCGCCAGCACGGGGCGCACGCCAGGCGTGGTGAAGACCTTGCGCAGCGGCAGGCGTTCCTGCGCGCTCTGGCCCGGATAGTCCGGCACTTTCGCCAGCACCCAGGCGATCAGTATCAGTGTCAGCGCGGAAATGATCCAGAACGCCATGCGCCAGCCGGTCAGCGAGCCGATCAGGGTGCCCAGCGGCACGCCCAGCGACAGCGCGACCGGCGTGCCGGCCATGGCCAGCGCCAGCGCGCGGCCCTGCTGCTGCGGCGCCACCATGCGCCGCGCGTAGCCCGCCAGCAAGCTCCAGGCCAGTCCCGCCGCCATGCCCGCCAGGAAGCGTGCCGCCAGCGTCAGCCAGTAATGGGACGACAGCGCCGTGACGGTATTGAACATGAGAAAACCGATGATGGTCAGCAGCAGCACATTGCGGCGCCGCCAGCCGCGCGTGGCAATTGTCAGCGGAATGGCCGCCAGCAGCGAGCCGAGCGCATAGGCGGTCACCATTTGTCCGGCCATGGCCGGGCTGATGACCAGGCCGGCGCTGATCTGCGGCAGCAGGCCGGCGGGCAAGGTTTCGGTGATGATGCAGATAAAGCCCGTCATGGCCAGGGCCAGCAGGCCTGAGACGGGGAGGCGTTCGGCCGGCGCGGGGCTGGCGGCGGCAGGCAGGGCAGTGGAGTTCACGGCAAGATCCTTGGGTGGGGTGGCAGCATTGGACAGGACGCAGGGCGCCAGCAGGCGCGGCAGCGCTACATATGTATCGATCGGTATAAATATAGATGAGATGGGCGCGCGTTGTCAATGACTTCTGTATCGAGTAGTATGTAAGTAGGTAAATAAGAAAATAAGGAAAGGGGCGGCGGATGGCACAAATGGGACGGCCGCGCACGTTCGACCGGCGGGCGGCGGTCGAGCAGGCGATGTTTTTATTCTGGCAGCAAGGGTATGAGTCGACTTCCCTGAGCCAGCTCAAGGGGGCGCTCGGTGGCGGCATTTCGGCGCCCAGCTTCTATGCGGCGTTCGGCTCGAAGGAAGCGCTGTTCCGCGAAGCGGCGCAGTGCTATCTCGATACCTATGCAAAGGTCACGGAATGCCTGTGGGATGACAGCCTGGCGCCGCGCGAAGCGGTCGAACTGGCCTTGCGCCAGTCGGCCCGCATGCAGTCCGGCGCGGGCCACCCGCCCGGCTGCATGGTGGCGCTGGGCAGCATGAGCGCGCCAACGGCGGAGCATGCGCTGGTGGCCGCGCCGCTGATGGCGTCGCGCGCGCGCACGCGCGCCGGTTTCGTGCGCTGCGTCGAGCGCGCCGTGGCTGCTGGCGACTTGCCTGCGGACACCGACGCCAGCGCACTGGCCGCCGTCTTCGACGGCTTCCTGTCGGGCGTGTCCATCATGGCGCGCGATGGCGTCGGCCATGCGGTGTTCGACGCGGCCATCAGCGCGCTGATGCGGGTGTGGGACGGGCGTCAGGCCGGCTGACTAGGCATAGTGAAACTCGAGCACCTCGTCGCCATGCGCGTCCGTCTCGCCGGTCGAAGTCCAGCCCAGGTGGCGGTAAAAGCCGTACGAGCGCGAGGCTGGGTCGCTGGAGCAGCCGAGAAACAGCCGCTGGTGGCCGTGCGCGTGCAAGTCCTGCATGACCAGGCTCAGCAGTTTCTTGCCGGCGCCCAGGCCTTCGGCTGCGGGCAGCAGGGCCAGCACGATGATTTCGCCCGTTTCCAGGTCGCCGAAGCAATAGCCGGCCAGCCGGCCATCGCAGTGGCAGGTGTAGCCGGGCAGATTGCCGGAGCGCATCAGCTCGGCCCACGACGTGGCCGTGATGCCGAACTCGGCCAGGCGCTCGGCCGTGACGGCGTTCTGCCGGGTCTGGCCGCGCAGGGCGATAAAGGCGGCGGCGTCCTGCGGCTCGGCAGGCAGGAAACTCATCGCAGGGTGCGGGGTCGTCATGTGCCTGATTGATTGTTTTGTTCTGCCAGCATTTCTTCCAGTACCTGTATTGCGCCCTGGATGCGCAACATGGTCTGCTTCAACTCGTTCTTGCGCGTTTCCAGGGTTTGCATCTGCTGCTCTCCCGCGGCGTAGTTGCTTTTCAATTCTTCAAGGCGCGCCTTGATCATCTCGGTCTGTGACATGTTTTCTCCTTGTCGGCAAGAGTGTTGCATCGTATGACGGCACTGTACCTGCCTTCAACAGAACACTCAACCATGGCTGCTGCCCCTTAGAATTGACCGCATCAATCATTGCCAACTTCCAAGGAGCCTGCATGACCCTATCCGCCGAATCCCTCAACGAAGCCGGCATCGACGCCTATAACGACGACAATTATGCCGAGGCGTTCAAGCAATTCTATGCCTCGGCCAGCAGCGGCGACGCGGCCGGCAAGCATTTCCTGGCCAGCTTGTACTACCAGGGCCAGGGCGTGGCGCAGAACCTGAGCAAGGCCGTCGCGCTGTTTACCGAAGCGGGCGAGGCCGGCTATCCGCCGTCGCTGGCCAACCTGGCGCTGATGTATGCCAGTGGCGATGGCGTCGAACCCGACATGCAGCGCTCGCTGGCGTATGGCCGCCAGGCAGCCGAGGCCGGCGACGGGCAGTCGCAATTCAACCTGGCGCAGGCCTACCGGCGCGGCGTCGATGTGGCGCAGGATTTCAACGAGGCGGCGCGCTGGTACCGCATTGCGGCCGAGTCCGGTTCACTGTCGGCACAGAACGAATACGGCCTGCTGTATGCGCAAGGCCAGGGCGTGGACCTCGATTACGTGGAAGCGTACGCATGGATCGCCATGCCGGCCGAGGCCGGCGACGAGCAGTCGATCAAAAACCGCGACCAGCTGCTGCAGATCCTGACGCCGGCGCAGCTGGAGGAGGCCAGGGCGCTGGCCGCCGAATACGCCAGGCTGTACGGCAGCGATCCTTACTGATCAATCCGGCTTGAGGGCGTCTGTCTTGCTCAGCCCGCCAGCCGCATCGAGTTCATAGGTATCGAAATCGTGTGCCAGGAACAGCGTGCCTGAATAATGCAGGCGCGCTTCCGCTTCCAGTTCGGCCATGCCCTCGCGGTGATGATAGCGCGCGCTGAAGTGCGTCAGGATCAGATTCGGCAGATGGCAACTCTGCGCGAACTGGGCGACTCTTTGCACTGAACTGTGGGTCGGCCCCGGTCCTGCCTTCTGCAGCATCGCTTCCGTATAGGTGGCCTCATGCACCAGCAGCTGGGCGCCGGCGCACGCCTGTTCCAGCAGGGCAGGCGTGTCGTTGTCGCCGCCCACCACAATGGCGGCGCGCTCGGTGCGGTTGAGGCGAAAGTCGCTGCTGCGCAGCACGCGGCCGTCATCCAGTGCGACATCCTTGCCAGCTTGCAGCTGTCCCCACGCCGGACCGGACGGCACGCCCTGCGCGAGCAGGCCTTCCTTGTCCAGCTTCCATTTATTGGTTTCCACCGCAAAGCGAAAGCCCACGCTGGCCGCGCGGTGCGACAGCGCATGCCGGGTAATCGTCAGGCCGGTTTCCTGGTGCACCACCTCTGCGCTGTTGACGTCGACATGGATCAGCGGATAGGTGAGAAACAGTTCCGTATGCAGCAAGGTCGCGTCCAGCCAGGCGCGGATGGCAAGTGGCGCGATGATGATCAACGGACGCTTGCGCCCCGTCATCGAGGCGCTCGCCAGCAGGCCGGGCAAACCATAGCTGTGGTCGCCATGGACATGGGTGATGCAGATGCCGGCCAGGTCGTGCACGGACAGGGGAATGCGCTGCAGGCGGTGCTGGGTGGCTTCGCCGCAATCGACCATCCACCATTCGCGCCCCAACGTGGTTTGTATGGCCAGCGAAGTCACGTTGCGGTAACGCGTGGGCACGCCTGAAGAGGTGCCGAGAAAAGTCAGTTTGAACATGGATCAATTATGCTTGAAAGAAATTACTTTGTGCGTGATTACAACGAAACGTAACTGTACGTGCAATTTGCAATGCGAAATGTACAATGAATGAATAAGCAGATGGCGCCCGAGCGCCGCGGTTGATTCATTTGTGTTTGTAATCATTCACCCTAAGGAGTACAGCATGCACACCCCAACCAAGAAAATCCTGACCGTGCTGGCGCTCACCGCGCTGGTGGTGGCCACCGCTGCCGGATTCGGCGGCCTGTAACAAGACTTCTGCTTCCACTACGGACCCGGGCCGCCACTGGCCCGGGTCTTTGTTTGTCCCGCATACCTCTGCATTCTCGTGGCAATCCCCCGCACGCGTTAGAATCACGCTTTCCCTTTTATTTCCCCATCACATGCAGCAAAGCCGCCACCTGTTTGTCCGCCTGGGCAGCCAATTTCTCCGCTATGGCGCAATCGTTGCCGTTACCCTGCTGGCCGTGGGCGTGGCGTCGGCCACCGATGTGCTGCTGATCCGCCAGTTGCAGAGCGTGGTCGACGCCATGCGCGCCAGCGCCAGCGAGCATGTGGCGCCCGCCACCACCGGCATCATGGGCCTGCTGCAGGGCTGGGTTGACCGTTTCCTGCCGGCCCAGGCGGGGCAGGTCGACCTGTGGGTAATACCGGCCACCATCCTGGGCCTGGCCGTGATGCGCATGGTGTCGAGCTTTGCCGGCGACTACGGTTCCGTCTGGCTATCGAGCCGGGTGCAGGCCGACCTGCGCGAGCAGATGTTTGCCACCATCATGCGCCTGCCCAGCCGCTTCTTCGACACCACCACCACCAGCCTGACGCAGTCGCGCGTGGCGTTCGACGCCAGCCAGGTGTCGCAGGCCGGCCTGAACGTGCTCAACGTGGCGGTGCGCGATTCGGTGGCCACCATCGGTTACCTGGTGTTGCTGTTCAGCATAGACGTCAAGCTGGCGCTGTTCTGCATGGCCACCATGCCCATCATCGCCATCATCGTTACCCTGGCCGGACGCCGCATGCGCCACCTGAGCAAGAGCGCACAGCAGGCGGTGGGCGAGCTGACCTCGGTACTGGACGAGAGCATCGGCGGCCAGCGCGTGGTGAAAATCTTCGGCGGCCAGGACTACGAGCAGGCGCGCTTTGTCGACGTGGTCAAGCGCAACCGCCAGCTGGCCGTCAAGCACGCGGCCACGTCGGCCATGAACTCCGGCGTGATCATGATGCTGGTCGGCATTACCCTGTCGTCGGTGATTTATTTCGCACTGCTGCGCGCGCAAAGCGGCGCCATCACGCCGGGCGCCTTTGTCGCCTTCATGGGCGCGCTCATGGCGATGCAGTCGCCGATCAAGAACCTGACCAAGATCAATGAGCCATTGCAACGTGGCCTGGCTGCGGCCGAGTCCGTGTTCGGCCTGATCGACACGCCGCTGGAACCCGATCCGGGCCAGGCCGCGCCGGTGGTGGTGCAGGGCAATCTGTCGCTGCAGAACGTCAATTTCCGTTACAACACGGACGACCCCGATGCGCCGACGGCACTCAGCAATATCACGCTCGATATCGCGGCCGGCGAAACGGTGGCGCTGGTGGGCGGCTCGGGCGGCGGCAAGACCACCTTGCTGGGCCTGCTGCCACGCTTCTACGACGTCAGCGGCGGCCAGATTCTGCTCGACGGCGTCGACCTGCGCGATTACCAGCTGCTGTCGCTGCGGCGCCAGTTTGCGCTGGTCAGCCAGGACGTGATCCTGTTCAACGACACGGTGGCGGCGAATATCGCCTATGGCGACCCGGCGCCGGACCAGGCGCGTGTCGAAGCGGCCGCGCGCGCCGCCTATGCGCACGACTTCATCATGCAGATGCCGCAGGGCTATGCGACACAGGCGGGCCAGAACGGTTCGCGCTTTTCCGGCGGCCAGCGCCAGCGCCTGGCGATCGCGCGTGCGCTGTACAAGGATGCGCCGATCCTGCTGCTGGACGAAGCGACCAGCGCGCTCGACACGGAATCGGAACGCCAGGTGCAGGCGGCGCTGGAAGTGCTGATGCGCAACCGCACCACCATCGTTATCGCGCACCGCCTGTCGACCATCGAGAGCGCCGACCGCATCGTGGTGATGCAGGGCGGGCAACTGGTCGAGTCGGGCAGCCATGCGGCCTTGCTGGCGCGGCGCGGCGCCTATGCGCGGCTGCACGAAAGCCAGCTGTCGCGCGAGCCGGCGCTGCCGGGCGCATGATCACCGTCGGAACAGGAGGCAGCGGTGGATGAACTGAACCAGGAACGCAGCCAGGCCCTGCAGGGGCTGCGCGTGGTGATGCGCGCGGCGCAGCGCCATTCGATGCAGATCGAGAAGCAGTGCGGCGTGTCGGGCGCGCAATTGTGGGTGATGCAGGAAATTTGGGAGCAGCCGGGCCTGCGCATGGGCGAACTGGCGGCGCGCATGTCGATTCACCAGACCACGGCCAGCAACCTGGTCGAGGCGCTGGTGAAAAAATCGCATGTGCGCAAGGTGCGCGACCAGCCCGACCAGCGCGTGGTCAGCCTCAGCCTGACCGAGCAGGGCCAGGCCGTGATCGCCGCCGCGCCGCAGCCGGCGCGCGGCCTGTTGCCGGGCGCGCTGGCCCGCCTCGATGGGGCCAGCCTGGCACAGCTGAACGCCGGCCTGGCCGCCTTGCTGGCCGTGGTGGCGCCGGACGACCAGCAGGCCGGCCTGCAGCCGCTGTCGTTTACGATGTAGCTGGAGCTGGAGCCGGAACTGGAGCTGGCAGGCGCTGCAGTTGCAGCTGCGCCAGCGCGCCGTACAGCGGTTCGCTGAGCACGCCCGAGACGGTGCTGGCCACCACCGCGCAGGCCATCAGGCTCAGCACCATGCCGTGGCCATCGACCATTTCCATCACAATAATAAAGGCTGTCAGCGGCGCCTGCGTGGCGGCCGCCAGGAAACCCACCATGCCCAGCGCGATCAGGGCCGGCGCATGCGGATAGTGCAGCAGCAGCGCGATATCGTGGCCGATGCCGGCGCCGATCGCCAGCGACGGCGCAAAGATGCCGGCCGGCACGCCCGACCAGACCGTCAGCCAGGTGGCCACATACTTGACGGCGACGAACGCGGGCGGAACGTCGGCCGCGCCGTCGAGCATGGCGCGCGTGGCCACCGTGCCGCTGCCAAAAGTGGCGCCATGGCTCGCCACGCCGATTACCGCCACAGCCAGGCCGCAGACCAGCGCGAACAGCACCGGCCGCTTGCCGCGCCAGCTTGACAACCGCCCCAGCGGATTGCCGCGGCTGGACGCCAGCAGCAGGCGCGCAAACAGGCCGCCGGCCACCCCCGCCACCAGCGTCACCAGCAAGCCGGGCAGCATCAGCGCCAGGCCGATCGGCCCCGGATGGATTACGCCGAAGTGCGTGGCGTTGCCGTTGATCGAAACGGCCATCATGCCGGCCAGCACGATGCCAGCGACGATCAGGCCGCTGTTGCGCTGCTCGGGCGAACGCGACAGTTCCTCGATGGCGAACATCACGCCCGCCAGCGGCGTATTGAAGGCGGCCGCGATGCCAGCCGCGCCGCCGGCCACCAGCAGCGAGTGCGCGCTCACCTGCGCCTGGCGCGGCAGCCAGCGGCGCGCGGCCAGCATCACGCCGGCGGCGATCTGCACCGACGGGCCTTCGCGCCCCAGCGACAGGCCGCCCAGCAAACCGCCGGCCGTCAGCGCGATCTTCGCGGCGGACAGTTTCAATGACACATACAGCGGGCGCTGTCCGGCTGCGACGGCAGGGTCCAGCGCCGCCATCACCTGCGGAATGCCGGAGCCGGCCGCGCCGATCGCGTAGCGGCGCGTCAACCAGACCAGCACGGCTGCGCAGACGGGCGTCCACAGCAGCGTGAACCACCAGGCCTTGGCATTAAAAAAATGAAACAAGTCCAGCGCTTCTTCCGCCAGCCAGGTAAAGCCGACCACCACCAGGCCGGCCACCGCCGCCATGCCGACCACCACCGCGCGCGTCCACCACAGGCGCGGGTCGGCAAATTCATGCTTGAAAGCGGAAGGGATATCGTGCGAATGCTTCATGGTGGCAAATCCGGGGAGGGGTGGCGCGTGGCGTCGGGAGACTTGCCATTATAGAGATATATTTGGGCAAATGTATTTGCCTGGCGTCTTTCGTGTCGCGCCCGCCACAGGTTCAGACAAACAGGTCGCGGCGCGCGCTCTGGCTGATCGCCAGGGTGGCCGGGTGGCTCAGGCGCCGGTCGGTGGTGATCGCGTAGACCTGCTCGACCAGGCTGTCGACCCGGCCCAGCGCCACCACCGCATATTGCTCGCAGACCTGGTGCGCGATCACGGTGGGCGCGAAGAACAGGCCGGCGCCGGACTGGCCGAAGGTGTTCATCATGGCGCTGTCGTCGAACTCGCCGACGATGCGCGGGTGCAGATTGTTCTCACCGAGCCACTGCAGCAATCGGCCGTAGATGGCGAAGTCTTCGCCCGGCAGCAGCAGCGGCGCACGGTGCAGGCACTGGGGGAATTCTCCGCTCAGCGTCGCGGCCAGCGCCCTGGTGCCGAACAGGGTCATGCCGCTTTCGCCCAGCAAATGGTTGAAGCCGCGCACGCTCAGGTGGGCCGGCATCGGCCGGTCGGCAATGATCAGGTCGAGCCGGTGCACGGCCAGGTCGGCCAGCAGGCTGGCCAGGCGGCCTTCGCGGCAGATCATGCGCAGCGGTTCGGCCAGGCTCAGGGCCGGCTCCACCAGCCGGCAGGCGATCAGTTTCGATACCGAGTCGGCAAAACCGACGCGGTAGGTGGTGGTCGTGGTGCGCGACTGGTCGCGCACGATTTCCAGCAGTTCGTCGCCGGTGCTGAATATCTCTTCGGCATGGCTCAATATGCGCCGGCCCGTGTCCGTCAGCTCCAGCTGGCGCCCGCTGCGGCGGAACAGTTCCACGCCCAGGGTGTCGGCAAATTCGCTGAGCTGGCCGGAAATCGACTGCGGCGTCAGGTGCAGCTGTTCGGCTGCGCGCGCAATGCTGCCCGTCTTGGCCACCATCCAGAAATACCGCAAGTGTTTGAAGTTCAGTGTCGACATGGTTTCAGCCGCCTTTTCAATTCATCGAGTTTTTCGATGTATTGTTCAATTATATTCGATTTGTTCGATGTTCGTGTTCGCCCTATGATGGCTACTCACATCTTTATCTGAGGAGAAACGTCATGTGGCTCAGTAACAATCAACAGACAGGAGGTTGCCGATGAACGGTCTGGAAAGCATTGCATCCGCGCCCATGTGGGCCGGCTTTATTGCCTTCGTCGTGCTGATGCTGGCGCTGGATTTGTTTGTCTTCGGTGGCAACAAGGCGCACAAGGTGGGTGTCAAGGAAGCGGCGATCTGGTCGCTGGTCTGGGTCAGCATGGCCATGATTTTCAACGGCGGCCTGTGGTGGTACCTGAACGGCACGGCCGGTCCCGAGATCGCCAACCAGAAGGCGCTGGAGTTCTTCTCCGGCTACCTGATCGAGAAAGCCCTGTCGGTCGATAACGTGTTCGTGTTCCTGCTGATCTTCAGCGCCTTCCAGGTGCCGATCCAGTACCAGCGCCGCGTGCTGATCTATGGCGTGTTCGGGGCGATCGTGATGCGGGCCGTGATGATTTTGGCCGGCGCATGGGTGGTGAGCGAGTTCAGCTGGGTGCTGTACCTGTTCGGTGCCTTCCTGCTGGTGACCGGTGTGCGCATGCTGGTGGCGGCCGATTCCGAGCCGGACGTGGCGAACAACCCGGTGCTGCGCTTTGCCCGCCGTCACTTGCGGGTGGCGGACGGCGACCATGGCGAGAAGTTCATGGTGATGAAGGGTGGCTTGCGCTATGTCACGCCGCTGTTCCTGGTGCTGATCCTGATCGAGGTGACCGACCTGATTTTCGCGGTTGACTCGATTCCGGCGATTTTCGCGATCACCACCGATCCGTTCATCGTGTTCACCTCGAACCTGTTCGCGATCCTGGGACTGCGGGCCCTGTACTTCCTGCTGGTGGACGTGGCGGACCGCTTTCACCTGCTCAAGTTTGGCCTGGCGATGGTGCTGGTGTTTATCGGTGCAAAAATGCTGATCATGCCGTGGTACCACGTGCCGGTCGAAGCGTCGCTGCTGGTGGTGGCGGTGCTGATCGTGTCGAGCTGCCTGGCCAGCGTGTTTATCGCCAAGAAAGAAGACAAGTAATCGAACAAGCGGTACAGCGCGCCCGCAACGGCGGGTGCGCTCCCCACACCCATATGAATGGAGTAAAGTTTTATGCGTAGTTACCCAAAAAACAGTCCCCAGGCCGCTGGCCGTATTCTTGCTCTGATGATGATCGTCGATGGCAACCTGGCCAGCTCGGAACTGCAGGCGCTGGACCGCAGCAAGATCCTCGACCATATCGACCTGGAAACGAGCGCCTTCCAGCGCCTGCTGCAGGACCTGTGCGACGACATGCTGACCTCGACCCTGCACGGTGCGGTACAGCTGAGCAATACGGTGATCGACAGCCTGCTGGAGGAAATCACCGAGCCGGACCTGCGCCGCAAGCTGCTGCACACCATGTGGAAAATTGCCGACGCCGACGACTGGCTGGCCGATGGCGAAGCGGTGTTGCTGGCGCGTGCCGGCACCATGTGGTCGGCGGAGACCAACTTCCGCCAGCACGCCGCCGCTTAAGCAGTACGGTGTCCCATGGCAATTACGGCGGCGCCGGCCAGCGCCAGGCCGACGCCGGCAATATCGGTCCAGGCCGGCGTCACGCCGTCCACCAGCCACAGCCACATCAGCGCGGTGGCGATATAGATGGCGCCATAGGTGGCGTAGACGCGGCCGCTGGCGGCCGGATGCAGGGTCAGCAGCCACACAAATGCCAGCAGGCTGGCGCCGGCCGGCAGCAGCAGCCAGGCGCTGCCCTTGTTGCTCAACCATAGCATGGGCAGGTAGCAGCCCAGCAGTTCAGCCACGGCCGTGACGGTAAACAGCCCGAAGGTACGGGCCAGCACGCTCCACTCGATGGTTGCCTGCATCTTTTTTCCCTGTTCAAATCGAGCCGCCATTGTAGGCGAGCCGGGCTTAATTGAGCTGCAAGGCCACATACAGCAGCAGCCGGCCATCTGTTTCATCAAGGTTCAGGCCCGTCAGCTCGGCAATTTTCTGCAGCCGGTAGTCGAGCGTGTTGCGGTGGATATGCAGTGCTTTCGCCGTCGCCAGCGGATGGCTGTGATGGCGGAACCAGGCAACGAGAGTACGCATCAGCACGCCCGAGCGGTCCTGCGCCTGCAGCGGCGCCAGCGTCTGGCGTAACTGTCCAGCCTGCCAGCCGTCTTGCAGCCCGGACAGCAGCACCGGCAGGCTCAGTTCCAGGTACGAGAATTCTTGTACGCTGGCGCCGCTGTCACGGCTGCGGCCGATGCGCGCCGTCTGCCGTGCCGATTCATACGACGCGGCAGCGCCATCGAGTCCCGGCAGCGCGACGCCCATCGCCAGCGTGGACCGGCTGGTCACCGTCTGGCGCGCCACCTGGTGCAGCTCCTGCAGGCGCCGCCTGGCCTGCGTCACGCGCGCCTGATGGGTGGCACTGGCGGGAAACGCATCGAGGATCGCCAGTTCGCCCGGCGACACCACGGCCGTCAGCAGCTCCGGCCAGCGCAGGGCCAGCGCAGCTTGCACCTGCTGCAACTGCATCAATACCAGTTCCAGCTGCTCGCCGCCATGGTCCATCTGCAGTACCAGCATGGCGCGCGGCATGGCCAGGTTCAGCGCCAGGCGCGCGGCCCAGGCCTGCATGGCGGCGTCGGACACGTTGCCGCGCGCGATCAGCTGCGAGACGAATTGTTCGCGATAGCGTTTTTCATGCTGAAGCTCGCTGACCAGCTGCGCCTGCTCCAGCATCATTTCCGCCATGGCGCGCACCAGTTCGCCAAACTGGCGCACGGCATCGGGCTCGCCCGTGATGCCCACTACGCCGCAGATTTCGCCGCGCACCGTCAATGGCAGGTTGATACCGGGCCGCGCGCCCGGCAACGCGTGTGCCCCAGCCTCGTCGATTTCGACGCTGGCGCCCCTGGCCAGCGCCAGCTGCGCGCCCCGGTGCAGGCTGCCCATGCGGTCGGCGTCCGGGCTGGCCAGAATCACGCCGTGCGCATCGATCACGTTGACCTTGAAGGGCATGATGTGCATGGTACGCTGGACGATCTCGTGCGCCAGCGCGGCAGCGATGGTGGTCATTCTATAGTCCTTGTGCAAATGCAAGATACGAAGCAAATATCGCCGCCGGATTTTCATGCATCCGCATGATGATGTTTAAGGTGGCCGATTGTACGATGATCCTGCCCACCCCCATGGAAAATAACGAGGAGACAGACATGACCATATCGACTACGCCACGTGACTTGCTGCAAGCCATGTTCAACGCCGCCATCGCTGCGGCCCAGCCCTCGCAGTGCGTGCCGCCGCATCTGCCCGCCCAGCCCATGGGCCGGCTGATCGTGATCGGCGCCGGCAAGGCCTCGGCCGCCATGGCGCAGGCGGTGGAGCAGAGCTGGCCCGGCGAACTGTCGGGCCTGGTCGTCACGCGCTACGGCTACGGCGTGCCGTGTGAGCGCATCGAGATTGTCGAAGCGTCGCACCCGGTGCCGGACGCGGCCGGCATGGCCGCGGCGCAGCGCATGCTGGCGCTGGTCGGCGGCTTGAGCGCCGACGATACCGTGCTGTGCCTGATCTCGGGTGGCGGCTCGTCGCTGCTGGCGCTGCCATTGGAAGGCATCACGCTGGAAGACAAGCAGAAGCTGAACCGCGCGCTGCTGGCCTCGGGCGCCACCATCGGCGAAATGAATTGCGTGCGCCGCCACCTGTCCGCCATCAAGGGAGGCCGGCTGGGCGCCGCCTGCCATCCGGCGCAGGTGCTGACCCTGGCCATTTCCGACGTGCCGGGCGACAAACCCGGCGATATCGCCTCCGGCCCGACTGTCGCCGACGCCACCACCTGCGACGACGCGCTCGATATTGTGCGCCGCTATGGCATCGCGCTGCCGGCCAGCATCCGCGAAGTGCTCGAAAGCGGGCGCGGCGAATCGGTCAAGCCGGGCGACCCGCGCCTGGCTGGCGCGCGGATCGAACTGATTGCCACGCCGCAAATGGCGCTCGAAGCGGCAGCGGACATCGCGCGCGCGGCGGGCGTCACGCCGTATATCCTCGGCGACAGCCTGGAAGGCGAGGCGCGCGATGTCGGCAAGGTGATGGCCGGCATCGCCCAGCAGGCGGCGCGGCGCGGCCAGCCGTTTGCCACGCCCTGTGTATTGCTGTCGGGCGGCGAAACCACGGTCACCGTGCGCGGCGACGGGCGCGGCGGGCGCAATGTGGAATTCTTGCTGTCGCTCGGCATCGCGCTTGATGGCGAGGCCCATGTGCATGGGCTGGCCGGCGACACCGACGGTGTCGATGGACAGGAAGAAATCGCCGGCGCGTATCTGGCGCCCGACACGCTGGCGCGCGCCTGGGCGCAGGGCCTGCGGCCGCGCGACAGCCTCGACAACAACGACGGCCACGGCTTTTTCCAGGCGCTGGGCGACAGCGTGATCACGGGGCCGACCCTGACCAATGTCAACGATTTCAGGGCGATTGTGATTACTGCCGCGGATAAGCGTTGAAGCGCAGTCCAGTGTTCTATTGTGCGCTTGCAACTAAATTAAAGTTGCTATGATGGCATATCACAAAGGACACATTCATGAAAAAATCCCTGACTCACCTGTTGGCATGCGGTGCCTTGCTGGCCCTGGCTGTCCCGGTTTTCGCGGCTGACAAAGATGCCGCCTCGCTGCCCGGCCATTATTACCTGCAAGGCGTGATGGAAGTCGGTTCCGAACTGCTGCTGAAAAAAGACGGCAAGTTTGAATGGGCGCTCAGCTATGGCGCCGTCGACCAGCAGGCCAGCGGCGACTGGAGCGTGGCCGGCGAAGAAGTCACGCTGGTGTCCGGCAACGGCGGCAAGGAGCCGCAGTTTCGCGTGTTCGACGAATCGGAAATGAATATCAAGAAACCGGCTGCGGCAGGGCAGTGGGTGGCGATCGTCGGCTATCCGCGCGTGGGGCCGATGGCTGGCGTGGAAGTGCGCTTCGAAGCGAAAAGCGGCAAGACGGCGACTGCGGTGAGCGTGCAGAACGGCGACGCCATCGTCAGCATGCCGGCCTCGGAGCAGTGGGCGCGCGCCGGACTGCGCCGCCAGGGCTCAAACAGCGACTACCAGTGGCTGGTGGTGCCGCCCGAGCGCGCGCGCGAACGCCTGGCCGGCTTTGCCGTCACCGACCGCCAGTGGCTGGCCGGCCAGGCCTTCCAGACCCTGAAGTTGCGCATCGTCGACGATGGCCTGAAGGTGAGCGACCCGGAAAACGGCCTGGGCCGCGGCACCTACGCCAAGCAGCCGGCGCAGTAATCAGAACCCTTCCAGCACGATCTTGCCGCGCGCGGTATTGCTCTCCAGCAGGGCATGCGCGCGTTTCAGGTTGGCCGCATCGATCTTGCCGAAGCGTTCGGCCACCGTGGTCCGGATGGTGCCGGCGTCGACCAGCTGCGCCAGTTCTTCCAGCAGTTCGTGCTGCCTGACCATGTCGTCGGTCTGGAACAGCGAACGGGTAAACATCAGTTCCCAGTGCAGCGACACGCTTTTCGCCTTGAGCTTGCGCACGTCGATCTGCTCGGGATCGTCGATCAGGGCGAACTTGCCTTGCGGCGCGATCAGTTCGACAATCTGCTCGAAGTGCCGGTCGGACTGGTTCAGGCTGATCACATAATCGACCGGCGGCAGGCCCAGGCGCGTGATTTCCGCCGCCAGCGGCTGGCTGTGGTCGATCACATGGTGGGCGCCCAGTTCCTTGACCCAGCTTGATGTTTCGGCGCGCGAGGCCGTGCCGATAATCGTCAACCCCGTCAGCTGGCGCGCCAGTTGCACCAGGATCGACCCGACGCCGCCGGCCGCGCCGATCACCAGCAGCGACTTGCCGGTGGCGTTCTTGTCGCGGCTGACCTGCAGGCGCTCGAACAGCAATTCCCACGCGGTAATGGCGGTCAGCGGCAGGGCGGCGGCCGGCGCAAAGTCGAGGCTGGCCGGCATATGGCCGACGATGCGCTCGTCGACCAGCTGGAATTCGCTGTTGCTGCCCGGGCGGTTGATGGCGCCTGCGTACCACACCTTGTCGCCCACCTTGAACAGCGTCACGTCCGGGCCCACCGCGCTGACCACGCCGGTGGCATCCCAGCCCAGCACTTCCGGCTGGCCGTCTTTCGGCTGGCGGTTCTTGCGGATCTTGGTGTCGACCGGATTGACGGACACGGCATGCACGGCAACGAGCAGGTCGCGGCCGGTGGCAACCGGTGTCGGCAGCTCGATATCGAGCAGCGCGTTGTCGTCGGTAATGGGCAGGCTGTGGTGGTAGGCGATGGCTTTCATATGGATTCCTTTGATATAAGAGAGAGTGCAGGTCGGGTAGGTCGGATTAGCGCTTGCGCGTAATCCGACACCAGCACCGTTGCGCCAACAATGTTGTCGGATTACGCGGGGCTTCGCCCCGCTAATCCGACCTACGATTAATATGCTTGACGTATCATGGTTGCTTTCGCACCCGGGAAAAAGACGGTGCGTACCGAAACACTTTCAAAGGAATACTGAAAATTGCTGCGGCTCGATGATTTGCAGGTATTTGTGCGCACGGCTGACCGGGGCAGCCTGTCGGCGGCTGCGCGCGAGCTGGGCATTTCACCGGCGCTGGCCAGTGCCGCCGTCAAGCGCCTGGAAGGGGAGCTGGGCTTGCGCCTGTTCGTGCGCACCACGCGTTCGCTGAGCCTGACGGCGGAAGGCACGCAATATCTGGAGCATGCGCGCGAAGCGCTGCGGCTGCTGCGCGCGGGCCGCGATGCGCTGGCGGCGGGCAAGGACAGTTTCGGTGGAACCTTGAAAATTGCCATGCCGTCGGACCTGGGCCGCAATCTGCTGCTGGGCTGGCTCGATGCCTTCCAGCTGCGCCACCCGAAGCTGCAGTACCAGCTCAGCGTCAGCGACCGGCTGGCCGACATGGTGCGCCAGCAGGTCGACGTGGCGATCCGCTATGGCGAGCAGGACGACTCCTCGCAGATCGCCATGCCGGTTGCGCCCGCCAACGACCGCGTGCTGGTGGCCTCGCCCGACTATCTGCGCGAACACGGCCCCATCTCGACGCTGGCCGACCTGCAGCAACATAACTGCCTGCGCTTTGCGCTGGAAGACGGCCTGCATGACCGCTGGACCTTTTACCGCCTGCCGCAGCGCGAACAGGTGAGCGTGCAGGTCAGCGGCAACCGCAGCGCCGACGACGCCGACCTGGTGCGCCGCTGGGCCGTGGCGGGGCTCGGCATCGCGTATAAATCACGGCTCGACCTGTCCGCCGACCTGGCGGCCGGACGGCTGCAGATATTGCTGCCCGAAGTGGCCGGCGAGGCGGCGCCCTTGCACCTGGTGTGCATGCACCGCGCGCAGGTCACGCCGCTGGTGCTGCAGCTGCGCGACTTCCTGCGCCAGCAATGCGCGTTGCTGGCCTGAACTCAAGCCGCATTACAACTCGTTGCAAATGGCAATGAAGCGCCCGACAGGACAGGCGTAAGCTTGCCCTCTTCGGACGACTCCGCTTGAGGAATAGCCATGCGACCACTGCTACCGACGACCTTGCTCGCCTTTGCGCTAATGAGTGGCTGCGCCAGCACGGCGGTCCGGACCGACAATCCGGCGCAGGCGCTGGCGATGCAGCAGCGCATTACCTGGGGCGTGAATGCCGGCAGCGCGCGACAGTTGCAGCAGCAGGGCTGGGACCGCTATCTGCAGGCGCAGCTGCACCCGGGCAAGACCGTGCTGCCGCCGGCGATCCAGGCGCAGATCGATGCAATGACGATCAGCCAGATGCCGATGGACCAGTTGGTGATCGGCGTCGAGCAGCGGCGCAAGGAATCGAATGCCGTCGCCGACGACATGGCAAAACAGCAAGCGCAAAAGGACTATCAGCAGGAACTGAACCGGCTGGCGCGCGAGGCGGCCACGCGCTCGGTATTGCTCGACGTGTATTCGACCAACCAGCTGCAGCAGCAGCTGAGCTGGTTCTGGCTCAATCATTTCAGCGTGCATCAAGGCAAGCACAATCTGCGCGCGATGGTCGGCGACTACGAAATGAACGCGATCGCGCCGCATGCCTTGGGGAAATTTCGCGACCTGCTGGGCGCCACCGTGCACCACCCGGCCATGCTGCGCTACCTGGACAACGAAGCGAACGCGGCCAACCGCATCAATGAAAACTATGCGCGCGAGCTGATGGAACTGCATACGCTGGGCGTCAATGGCGGCTACAGCCAGAAGGACGTGCAGGAACTGGCGCGCATCCTGACCGGCGTCGGGGTCAACCTGGGCGCCGACACGCCGAAAGTCAAGCCGGCGCTGCAATCGCAATATGTGCGGCGCGGCCTGTTCGAGTTCAATCCGAACCGCCACGATTATGGCGACAAGCAATTCCTGGGACACACCGTGAAAGGCAGGGGCCTGGCCGAGCTCGATGAGGCACTCGATCGCCTCTCGCGCAGCCCCGCCACGGCGCGCTTTGTCAGCGGCAAGCTGGCGCAGTATTTTGTCGGCGATGCGCCGCCCGAGGCATTGGTCGCCAGCATGGCGCAAACGTTCCAGAAGACCGACGGCAATATCGCCGACGTGCTGCAGACGCTGTTTGCCAGCGAGCCGTTCAGGCAGTCGCTGGGCCGCAAGTTCAAGGACCCGATGCACTATGTGGTGTCGGCGGTGCGCCTGTCGTATGACGACAAGCCGATCCTGAACGCGGGCCCGATGCTGAACTGGCTCTCGCGCATGGGCCAGCCGCTGTATGGGCGCCAGACGCCGGATGGCTATCCGCTGGCGGACTCGGCCTGGGCCAGCCCCGGCCAGATGACGACGCGCTTCGAGATCGCCCGCACCATCGGCTCGGGCAGCGCCGGCCTGTTCAGGACGGAAGGACCGCAGCCACTGGAAAAGCCCGCGTTTCCGCAGTTGGCCAGCGCCCTGTATTTCCAGGCCATCGAGCCGACGCTGAGCCCGGCCACGCGCGAGGCGTTGACCAAGGCCGCCACGCCGCAGGAGTGGAACACTTTTTATTTGTCGTCGCCTGAAATGATGCACCGTTAATCGGAGAGTGCCATGAACCGTCGTGACCTGTTGAAAGCGCTGGCCGCCGTACCGCTGTTCGGCCAGGCCGGCAGCCTGCTGGCCGCGCCCGCGGCTGACGCCCGGCTGCTGTTCGTCTTCCTGCGTGGCGGCTATGACGCCAACAATCTGCTGGTGCCGATCGGCAGCGATTTTTATTATGCGGCGCGGCCGAATATCGCCATCCCCAGGCCTGGCGCGGAGAACGGCGCGCTGGCGCTCAATGCGGACTGGGCGCTGCATCCGGCCTTGCGTGACAGTATTTATCCGCTGTTCAACAACGGCGAAGCGGCCTTTGTTCCGTTTGCCGGCACCACGGACTTGTCGCGCAGCCATTTCGAGACCCAGGACAGCATCGAGCTGGGGCAGGAGATCACCGGCCGGCGCGATTTCCGCTCGGGTTTCCTGAACCGGCTGGCCAGCACGCTCAATGCCAAAGGCGCGATCGCGTTTACGGACCAGCTGCCCCTGATCTTCCAGGGCGGCATGCAAGTGCCGAACATGGCGCTGCGCTCGGTGGGCAAGTCCGGCATCGATGCGCGCCAGAGCCAGATCATTGCCGCCATGTACCAAGGCACGCCGCTGCAGAAACCGGTCAGCGAAGGTTTCGTGGTGCGCGACGATGTGGCCAAGGGCCTGATCGGCGAAATGCCGGGCGCCAACCGCAATGCGATCAGCGCCAAGGGCTTCGAGCTGGAAGCGCAGCGCATCGCGCGGCTGATGAAGGACAAATACAACATCGGTTTTGTCGACGTGGGCGGCTGGGATACCCATGTGGGGCAGGGCGCGGCCAGCGGCTACCTGGCCGGGCGCTTCGAGGAACTGGGACGCGGCCTGGCCGCCTACGCCGAGGAAATGGGCAATGCCTGGCGCAACACGGTAGTGGTCGTGGTCAGCGAATTTGGCCGCACCTTCCGCGAAAACGGCAACCGCGGTACCGATCATGGCCATGGCAGCGTGTTCTGGCTGCTCGGTGGCGGTATCCGCGGCAAGCAGGTGGCGGGCGAGCAGAAGGCCATCACGCAAGCCAATCTGTTCCAGAATCGCGACATGCCGGTGCTGAACGAATACCGCGCCGTGCTGGGCGGCATCTTGCAGCGCACCTTCGGCCTTACTGCGGCGCAGCTCGATACCGTGTTTGCGGGCGTCAAACCGGTGGACCTGGGGCTGGTGTAGCCCGTCCTGTCAGCGCGTTCGTGTCAGCCATGCAAGAAGCATAACCCCCGTGATACGCTACGGCTGCGCAATCGGCGCATGGCTAACGATCCGGTCGCTTGTGCGTGCCGGGCAGAACGGAGTGGTATGAGCGATACCCGGCGCGACCTGGTCGGCGCAGGCTTTTCCCTGGCGCTGATCGCGCTGGCGGCATTCGTGATGCAGCGGTTTTTCCTGCCGCTGGTCTGGGCCGCCATCCTGTGCGTGGCCACCTGGCCCCTGTACGTGCGCATGCGCGCGGCGCTGGGGCAGCGCCCCATCATCGCAGCCGCGCTGCTGACGCTGATCTCGGCCTGCATTTTCATTATCCCCGTCCTGCTGGGCGTGGCGCAGGCGGCGCGCGAAGTGCCGGTGCTGGCCGATTTCCTGATGCGCGCCAATGCCGACGGCCTGCCGGTGCCGGCCTGGGTCGCGGCGATCCCGCTGGCCGGCAACGCCATTGACGACTGGTGGCAGGTGACCTTGAACCAGCCGCACGGCCTGGCCCATGTGCTGTCGGGCAGTGCTGTCGGCGGCTTGCATTCGGCGCGCGATATCGTCAAAGTGCTGGGCGCCGACCTGCTGCACCGGCTGATCGATTTCGGCCTGGCGTTTCTGTGCCTGTTTTTCTTCTACAAGGATGGCGAAGCGCTGACGCGCCAGATCACGCAAGTGGGCAGCCACTACTTGCAGCCTGAGCGCTGGCTGCGCTATGCACAGAAAGTGCCGACCGCCATCCGCGCCACCGTCAACGGCCTGGTGCTGGTCGGCCTGGCCGAAGGCGTGCTGATCGGCATTGCCTATGCGATCGCCGGCCTGCCGTCACCGGCCCTGTGGGCGTTCGCCACCGGCGTGCTGGCCATTATTCCTTTTGGTGCGCCGCTGGCGTATATCTGCGCGGCCGCCTTGCTGGTGGTGCAGGGCAGCGTGCCGGGCGCCATCGGCGTGGCCGTCTGGGGCACCATGGTGCTGTTTGTGGCAGATCATTTCGTGCGTCCCGGCATGATCGGCAACGCCACCCGGCTGCCGTTTCTTGCGGTACTGTTCGGTATTCTGGGTGGCGTGGAAACGCTGGGACTGGTAGGCCTGTTTATCGGTCCGGTGGTGATGGTGCTGTTTGTGACTTTGTGGCATGAGGCCTATGTGTCGGGCCACATCAAGCTACATGGGACACCTGCCAGCCCGGACGCGCCGCCACCTGCCCAGTAATGAGGGGTTGGCCAGCGATGCTGGCCAGTACTGGCTGGTGGCGGGCGTGGCCGGGTGGAAACTGTCGCCAGTTCCTTAGTGCGCCCTGGATAAAATCAGCAACCAGCGGCGCATCAGCAGCACTTCAACGTAGCCCGGCTCGATGCCGGTGCCGCACTCGATCAAAGGATTGACCGTATAAAACCGCTTGCGGAAGTCGCGGCAGACGAGGATTTCGCGCTAGCCCATGCGGAGCAGGAAGGAGCTTGGAGCGTATTCCAGGC